>CALCFH010000281.1 GCA_937900215.1 uncultured Cryomorphaceae bacterium | reverse complement strand
TTGTATAAGCCCTATACTGAGCTCTTTTAGTTGATCTTCATTTAGGCTTGCAGGGGCGTCAATCATTACATCTCTTCCTGAGTTGTTTTTCGGGAAAGCGATAAAATCTCGAATAGATTCTTGTCCGCCCAAAAGTGCGGTTAGTCTATCAAAGCCAAAAGCTATTCCTCCATGAGGTGGCGCTCCGTATTCGAAAGCATCCATCAAAAATCCAAATTGTTTCTTTGCTTCTTCATCGCTGAATCCCAGCAGAGTGAACATCTTTTTTTGAAGGCCTTTGTCGTGTATTCGTATAGATCCTCCGCCTATTTCATGTCCGTTTAAAACGATGTCATACGCATTGGCTCTTACTTTGCCCGGTTCTGAGTCTATAAGATGCATATCTTCAGGTTTGGGTGAAGTGAAGGGATGGTGCATGGCATGCCAACGCTTGGTGTCTTCATCCCATTCAAGCAATGGAAAATCCAGAACCCAAAGAGGAGCAAATTCATCTGGCTTTCTCAATCCTAATTGATTTCCAAGATGCATTCGCAGCTCACTCAATGCTTTCCTTGTTTTATTCGCATTTCCTGCCAATATTAGAATAAGATCGCCTGCTTTTGTTTGAAACGAATCTCCCCAAGCAGCCAAGGCATTGGAATCGAAGAACTTATTTACAGATGAAGTAAAGGTGTTGTCCTCTTGATGCTTCATCCAAATAAGCCCAGTCATTCCAATTTGAGGTCTTTTGATGTAATCTGTAAGTGCATCCAGTTCTTTTCTGCTCAAGTCAGCTTTTGCATCCACTCGAATTCCAACTACCAATTCTGCGTCTGTAAATACTTTAAAGTCTGTTCCGCGTAGCTTTTCATCTAGCTCAACAAACTTCATATCAAACCGAATATCGGGTTTGTCATTTCCATAAGTTCGCATGGCTTCGTTGTATGTCATACGAGGAACCGAGGTGATTTCTACGCCTTTTATTTCTTTTAAGACGTGAATAAGCATTCCTTCAAAAGTCTTCAGGATGTCTTCTTGTTCAACAAAGGCCATTTCACAGTCTATTTGAGTGAATTCAGGCTGTCTATCGGCTCTTAAATCTTCATCGCGAAAGCACTTGACAATCTGGAAATATCTATCCATTCCGCCTACCATTAAGAGCTGCTTAAAGGTTTGAGGAGATTGAGGAAGTGCGTAAAACTGCCCTGAATTCATGCGTGATGGAACCACAAAGTCACGCGCTCCCTCAGGTGTAGACTTAATCAAAAAGGGAGTTTCAATTTCAGCAAAACCTAGCTTTGAGAGATAGATACGAACAGCCAATCCTAGCTGATGTCTAAGCAATAAGTTCTCTCGCACGGGTCTTCTTCGGATGTCTAAATATCGATACTGCATTCTCAATTCATCTCCCCCGTCGGTTTCATCCTCAATCGTAAAAGGGGGAAGTTTGGCATGATTGAGAACCTTCAAACTCTTTACTTGAATTTCAATTTCTCCCGTGGCCAATTGAAGGTTCTTATTGCTTCTTTCGATCACAATTCCTTCAATTTGAACAACAGTTTCCCTTCCCAATTTACTGGCTTCTTGAAGTAAAGGGGCGTCCCATTCTTCATTAAAAGCCAATTGAGTTATTCCATATCGATCTCTTAAATCGACGAAAAGCATACCTCCTAGTTCTCTAATACGCTGTACCCAACCGGATAGAGTTACGATTTTCTGACTATCAGAAAGAGTAAGTTCACCGCAGTGATGTGTTCGAAATCCCATGCTATACTATTATCTTGGCGCGAAAGTACATAGCAAGATTACATAATGGAACTTTATACTGATGAGTACTTCATGCGTGAAGCCTTAAAAGAGGCAGTTAAGGCATTTGAAGAAGATGAGGTGCCGGTTGGCGCGGTGCTGGTTGGCGACACGAAAATTCTTGTGCGAGGGCATAATTTAACCGAGCGATTGATTGATGTTACGGCCCATGCTGAGATGCAAGTTTTAACGGGTGGAAGTCATGCATTAGGAGCCAAGTACCTCCCTGATTGCACGCTTTATGTAACACTAGAGCCCTGCGTAATGTGTTCTGGAGCACTTTTTTGGAGTCAGATCGGGCGAGTGGTTTTTGGTGCTTACGATCAGAAGAGAGGCTATCAGTCTTGGAGTGGATTGACATTGCACCCAAGAACCGAAGTGGTGGGAGGTTTATTTGCCGAAGAAAGTACTCAGTTGCTTCAGCGCTTTTTTCAAGAGAAAAGGAAAAAGTAGAAAAAAAAAGAGGCCACCCAAATGGGTAGCCTCCTTCTAAGAAAGTATTCTAGAAAAGTCTAGTTCTTAATGATTCTTTCTGTTTTGGTTTCTCCGTTTTGGATAACCTTAACCAAATAGGCTCCGTTGGCCCAATCGCTTAGATCAATGCTGCTTCCATTTACAGGATTTTGCATTTCTAATACTCTCTGACCAATCGAATTCATGATTTCAACAGACTCAATGCCGTCTCCGATAAGGTTTATAAAACGGGTGGTTGGATTGGGATAAACGCTAAAGAGCTCAGCATTTCCGTCTACACTTCCGTCGTTCTTCAAACCTGATCCGTTGTAGAATCTCCTACCTAAACAAGCATACTGTGTGTTGCGCGGAGTTCCGTTGTCGTTTATTCGAGCAAAAGCTGTAAACTCATAATTGGCAGAAGGTTTTCCACTTCCAGTAAAGTCTACAGTAGCGGTTGTAGCAGTAGATAAAGAAGTGGTAGTCCAAGGAGCTCCAACGCCCGCTTGGCGGTAAGCCATACGATATCCTATTAAAGTAACTCCAGAACCCAAGCTAGACGGACTCCATGTTCCAACAAAAGTTACTTGGTTTGGCTTTGATACTGCAAAATTAGTAGGAGCCATGTTATTGATGCTTAGATCAGAAACTGTAACACTCGCAGAGTCTTTACAACCATTCTGGTCTGTTGCTACAAACGTATAGGTCATTCCTTGTTGGCCATAAATGAAACGTGTTGTTTCACCTGTATTCCATCTGAAAGTTTTGGCTTTAAATCCACCATTGGCTATACCTTTTAGTAGAGCTGAATCACCTACGCAGAATGGTGCAACAAGTTCAATGGCATTCACAGACATGGGCTTGCAATCTGGTGTGAAGGTAAATCCACAGCTGTACATCCACTGACCTTCAAACAGAGCTCCAATACGTACATCTGTGGTAACGCCTGGTGAGCGCATGATCACATTTTGTGAAGTTAATGTACTGTCTGTCCATGACTTAGGAGTTGTCCAAACGCTGTCCGCGCTCTCTTTAATCTGTAGAACATATCTTTCTGCATTGGGTGCAGTAAAATTCACTTCATACAATGCAGGATTTGATACTTTGCTGATAGAATCTACAGAAACAAATTCACAAACATCAAAGTTGTCTGAGATTAGACGAATCCAGGGTGAAGCGAAGGTTCGAGATCCAGAATAACCAGTATACCAACGGCCGTTTGCAGGAAGGTACATGATAGCTGATAGGTAAGATTGATTTAGGAAGTTTGGATTAACCGTTTGGTCATTTCGTATGGCTATAGGATTAACTCCGGCATTAGCAAACATAGTAACCACTACATACACTGAGCGTCTGCTCGAATTCATGAAAAGCGTGCTGTTCAGAGGTAGAGTTATGCTCGCATTGGTAACGTCGCCCGCAGTTATTGTGTAGGGAGCCAATGAGTCTAGGCGAAGTGCTGAGTCAAATCCGGTTAAAAAACCTGTGAAGGCAGATGAATCATATAAACTCACCTGAACTTGTCCTCCTGCAACAGTAGTATTTCCTAAACCAAGCTGTACTCCATATAAGAAGTCATCAGCATCTAGATCTAGACGCACTGCCATAGCAGATCCCTGATTTCCAATATTTGCCGTCCCCATATCATTATAGTAGTAGTTAAAGTCTAAGGATAAAAGGGAAGGCGTTACGTGAAACCATGTGGTATCTGTACCTAGTGTTACCTCATTAGAGCTAACAGTGTAGTAAAATTGATAGGAATCTAAATCCGTTGGAAGGAAGAAATCTCCGAAAGTGTTTAAGGAGTTATAGTCTAAAGTTGCACCGCTCAATACAGTGTCAAAAATAGGACTGGATAAAGTGGTATAAGGAACTAGGTTCTTTAAAACACCCACTTGCAATTGAACATCCGTTAAAGGTTCAGAGCCTTGATTTGTAATTGAGGCTAAGTAAGCCCAACTTTTTGCTTGAGCAGGAGTGGTTATACCCATTTGAGAGCCATCTCCAATGATAAAGCTAGTCGGGCTAAATCCGTTTACACTAACCAACTCCATATTATATAGGTTCGGAGTAGTTAAGGAAATGTCATCCAACATCCAGAAATAGTATTCTCCTTCGAAACGAAAGCGAATCTTTGCGGTAGCGGAACCTCCAATAAAAGCAGAAACATTAATGGACTGGGCATCATTGGTAGTTGTTGCGCCATTCACTGCTACTCCGCTATTAAGGGTTACAGAGTTTGGCCATGTTATTCCACCATCTGTTGAAAAGTCTACATAGGTTGCTGGAACTGCTTGGCTTCCTCCAGGACCAGCGAAACGTCTGTAGTATTGATGAAAATTCAAGAACAACTGAGGGCTAGCGGCCAGATTAATGTTTGGCGTTGTGATGGTTGCAAAATGAGGGCTCGCTGCAATTCCGTTTCCGAAATTTCCTGCGGTACCCGCATTGTCTAAAAAACTTGAATCGAAAATCAAAAATCCGGTAGAACTGGTAGGCCCTGTAATTACAGAGGCAGGGTTTCCATATGCTCCTCTACTGCCTGTGGTTGTTGGAAAAGCACCGGTTGCTCCGCGGTATTCCCATTTTGCATCTGGATCAGGAAGACCGGCAGCCGTTCCACCATTTCCCCAGCCTGATGGAATCCCGTTTGTGAAATCTTCACTCCATACAACGGTGTTTTCTGGATTTCCATAGGCTCCATTGAAGCTTAGAAATGATTTGCTTTCAAGCGCCTTATTGGACGGAGCTTGCGCTTCTCGAACGGCTGGTAGCTCATTTGAGTTGCTGGATTGAGCAAATACTCCTCCACAGAGGAGCAGAGCGAGTACTGAAGAGTATGTTTTCTTCATTAGATAAAGTTTAAAGTTTAAATATGCATCTAAAATAGAGAAAAATCAAAGCCATTCGACGCTATGGAAAAAGAATGTTTTAAAGACAAAGGGAGGAGCTGCTTCAGATCATTTAAAAGCGTTCACAATCTTTACAAAGCTCAATTTGATTTGCTTTATTCTTCGCCATTTGGTCTAGCCACTGAGTGCGCTGTAGTGAAGTGTATGCGCCATAGAGTCCATCTTTGTGCAGATTTCCAACTACTCCTTTTCCGTTTAAGTCATTGCAACACAAGCTTACTGAACCATCTGGCAGCAAAACCAATTGGTCCATCATCATATTGCAGCCCCATTTGTACCATTTTGATTGATTGAGTTGGATGTTTCCATCCAATTCAACCTGTCCGCCCCAATCGTGAACTAATCTTAATTCAGATCGATCGGCCAGTTGCAACATTCTCTCGAAATCTGGATGGAATTTTCTCAACTTCAATTTTTCTTCGTCGGTAAAAACTGAAATTAGAAAAATCTTTTTTGGAGAATGGATTTCGGCATTCTCTCTAACAAGCGCTTCAAAATGGCCCGTAAAAACATCCCATTTTGCCCGAATTCGAATGGCTTCAAAATCCTCTGGACTTCCGCCATCCATACTCAGTCCCACCTTCTGAATGGCTTTACACTGCAATATAGATTTTCTTCTTTTTTCATTCAGCAGCATTCCGTTGGTAAGAATTTCAACCTTCGGGAAGGAGCTTCCCAATTGTTCCGTTTGGAGTTTATACCGATCTAGGAGAGCCAGCATTTCATCAAACTGGGGATGAAGGAGAGTTTCGCCCCCATTGTGAAGATGAATCACTTCCACCTTTCTAAAACGGCTATCTGTGCTGAGCTCTTGAAGAAAGCGTTCCCAAGTGGCTAGACTCATTCTCTTCTTTGGTTGGAAGTGATCTAAGGCGCAAAATGAACATCGTAAATTACAGTAATTCGCCCATTCGACGAAGATTTCTCGCGTGCTGGCTGTGGTTACATCTCTATTTAGTTTGCGATGCAATAGGTAGCGGTAGCCGAAGTCTACTCCTTGAGCCCATTCGAAAAAAGGACGTAGGAAAGAGACTTTTCCAAATCTATAATTGATGGCATCGCGCAATTCTAAATAGCTCATGCCACAAAGTAAAGGGCAGGCGTTTCAGAAAAAGCTGATATTTCTCAGTTCTGTAGGTCTTCTCTCTTTTTCTGAAATACGAGGCTGTTTATCAGAGAAATAGCTAGACTAAAGAGTATGGCATAACCAAAGCTATCTATTTGAAATCCGCTTATCCACCTAGATGCTAGTGAGATCACTAAGGCGTTGATTACGAAAAGAAATAGTCCAAAGCTAAAAAGGGTGATAGGTAGGGTGAATAGGATGAGCAGCGGACGAATGGTAGCATTTAAGACAGAAATAAGAAGTGCAGCCAGCAAGGCCTGCCACCAAGGGTCTATACTTATTCCAGGTAAAACTTTTGCCAAAACCAGCATCAACAAGGCAGAGAAAGTAAGTCGAACTAAATAAGGTGGTCTTGCTGAGTTTTGTGCCATGAAAAAGAATTAGGGTGCTAAAGTAAAGAGATCAGAACAAGTAGATTGCTCTTGATTTGTGTGCTTCTGGATTTTTAGCTTCGGAATGCTCCTTTTCTATGAGTCTCACTTCTTTAGTACCTTTCGCTTTTAAATTATAAGCAATGCGAAAAGCATGGATATTTGGCATGGCAGTTTTGGCTGCCACTGCATGTAAACAAGGTCAAGAGGCCGAAAAAGCAATAGAGGAAATGAGTATTTCAGGTGATTTACACAGTTATTCCAAACCGGAACAAGCGAAAGTTCAGCATCTCGATTGGAATGCGGAGGTTGACTTTGATGCGAAAGTAATTCGCGCTATGGCTACATGGACCTTAGCAGAAGGAGCCAAAGAGCAAGTTATTTTTGATACACATGATTTAAATATTGAATCGGTTGTAGATGAGACGGGCAATCCTCTTGTTTTTGAACTTTCAGCGAGAGATGAAACTTTTGGTCAAGCTTTAAGCATCCAACTGCCTGAGAACACCCGAAAACTCTCTATCACTTACACTACCTCTCCAACTGCAAAGGCGCTACAATGGACTGCTCCTGAGCAAACGGAAGATAAAGTCCATCCTTTCCTGTACACTCAAAGCCAAGCCATTTTAGCGAGAACTTGGATTCCTTGTCAGGACAGTCCAGGCATTCGCTTTACCTATAAGGCAGAGGTTAAAGTAGACCCAGCCCTTCTCGCCTTAATGAGTGCATCCAATCCCCAAAGCACCAATTCAGAAGGCATTTATTTATTTGATATGCCCCAGCCCATTCCAAGTTATTTGCTTGCCTTGGCTGTTGGCGATTTGTACTTCAAGCCGGTAGGGCCAAAGACAGGAGTATATGCAGAAGCCTCTGTAGTAGATACGGCTGCATACGAATTTGCCGACATGCAGAAAATGCTAGAGGCAGCCGAGGCGCTATATGGTGAGTATCAGTGGGGCAGATATGACCTAATTGTGCTTCCTCCTTCCTTTCCTTTTGGCGGAATGGAGAACCCGCGCTTAACCTTTGCCACTCCAACCATACTAGCGGGCGACCGTTCATTGGGTTCGTTGGTTGCGCATGAGTTGGCCCACAGCTGGTCTGGTAACTTGGTAACCAATGCTACATGGAATGACTTCTGGTTAAATGAAGGTTTCACGGTTTATTTTGAGCATAGAATTATGGAGGCAGTTTATGGAAGAGATTACTCTGAAATGCTAGCCTCTCTTGGTCACGAAGGCCTTCTTGTTGAAATAGATGATTTTATGGCAGAGAATCCGGAAGATACGAGACTGAAAATTGATTTGGCAGGCAGAAATCCAGACGATGGGGTTACGGCTATCGCCTACGATAAAGGCTATCACTTCTTAAGACTTGTAGAAGAAACGGTTGGAAGAGAGCGTTTTGATGTTTTCTTAAAATCGTATTTCTCATCCAATGCCTTCCAAGTTATGGATACAGAGCGTTTTTTAAGCTTGCTCAGAGAGAATTTAATTAGCACCGAGGAAGAGCAGAAAATTGGCGTTGAAGAGTGGGTGTATGGAACAGGATTGCCAAGCAATGCTCCAGTACCCGATGCCAGTAGATTTGTTGCAGTTGATGCGGCCGCATTGGCATTCCTAGAGGAGACTAAAGTACTTCCAGCTGCAAAGCAAACTGAGCAATGGAGCACCCATGAATGGCTGCGTTTCTTGTCGAAATTAAGCGATGCAGACGTTGAAAGACTCCAACTACTGGATAAGCAGTTTGCTTTTACGCAAAGCAACAATTCTGAAATTGTGGCTGCTTGGTTGGGCATGAACCTTAGACAAACCGCAGTTTCGGAGGCGGTTGATAAGAAAGCAGAAGAATTTTTGGTGCGAGTGGGTAGAAGAAAATTCCTTACTCCCACCTATAAATCTATGATTGAAGGCGGACATATAGAAAGAGCCCGTGAAATTTATTCTAAAGCCCGCGGCGGGTACCACGCTGTGGCGAGAGAAACGCTGGATAAACTTTTAGAAATGGAGTCTTAACATTTGACTTCAATAGAACTAGCTAGACCATTTTTTTCTAAAATGGTCTAGTTCTGTTTCTTGAACCCTAAAATAGGCATCCCGTGTAGGAATGTGGTCGTTCATACAAATACCAGACAAAATCTGTTGATTAAATGCCTTTTTGAGGTCGGCCACCATATTGGCATTGGAAGTTCTGAGGTAATTGATTCCTGCGAAGCTTAAGAAAACCAAGTTGATGTTTTCACTTATCAAAAGGGCGTTGTTAGACATATTGAGATAAGGCATCTTATACATCTGATGCTGAGAGTCTTTCACGCAATCCCTGCGCAGCAAGTCTATTAGGTCAATTAAATCTTGCAAGATTAATAAAGCCTCTTCTTTGTTTAAGATACTTTCTGCTACCAAAGAGTTCATTTGGTTTAATACATTGCTCATGGTTCTCTCTGTCCAGAGCTCAAGCACATTCATTTGTCTATAGAGATCAAATAGATTTCTAGATTGTCGAACAATATGAATGCTGATGTCTTTTAGACGAAGCTCTGAATGCGCGCTATAATTTGCTCCACGGAGCCAAACTAAATGCTTAAATCGAATAAGATTGTCTGAAAAGAAGTAGCAAAATAGCGGTAGATCACGAGCAGAATAATACAGTAGATGGTCCATACTTAATGAGAGACTTAACATTCTGTAAGTCTCATTTAGATATATGGTAAGACTGTCTGTATCTTCTATATAAGTAGGTCGAATAGCGGAGAGTCTGGACTGACTTTTTGAGAAAACATCGTATTCATCGAGCTGAATATCATAGGCTACCAAAATTTTAATCAGTTCTTCTGCACTTAATTTAACGTCTGCTCGTATGCGCTTATAGGCATTATTCAAGCTAAGGTCTAGCGTTTCACTTATTACAGTAGCGAGTTTCTTTGCGCTTGGAATCTTTTCGGTTACCTTTCCAAATACCCATTCTTGGATGTCCATATCTCTAATTTGCTACTAAATTATCGATTTTGGATTAATTTCAATGATTTAGATTCAATCCATCCTCTCTTTTCAAAAAATACCCTGATTTAGGTATAAAATAGATATGCCAAATCTACTTACAAATCACTTTTTTCAGAATAATTCTAAAAATAGTAATCTTATTAGTATTTCTTTTCTGCGTACTCTCATAT
>CALCFH010000280.1 GCA_937900215.1 uncultured Cryomorphaceae bacterium | reverse complement strand
GTCTCTTGCGGCAAGGCTCTTCCTAATTGTAACCATCTGTAGCTTTACAACGGAATCTATGCTGGAAAGGCAAGCGGGAATATTTTTCTTCGCCTTCTTCTACGCCCTGTTAATTACAGATCAATGGCGATTGAATAAAACTACGACCTCAACGACTTCAGCAAGGGTAGAGATAACAGGAAGAGACTTAGACTTACTGCTACTTCATAGCCCAAAAAGCCAAAGGAGAGTCCGCTAAGTCCGTATAAGCGATTGGGTACAATCATGAAGATGGGCAAGGCAAGCATAAAGGCAATCGACCAGCGTGCCAGCTGCTTTTCTTTGTGGAAACTAAGTAAAAAACGCTGAATTTGAGATCGTTGAATAACAAATATTCCTGCCCAAAGCACAATGCTGTACGGAATGAGGGCTTCTTCATTCCATCCGTCATCTAGAAAACCCAGAATGGGTTTATGCGCATATTGCATAATGCCGATAGCCATGGCTGCCACAAGAAAGACCAAAGCGGTAATCTTCAAATAATAGCTTCTCAAGGCCAATAGGGCTTTTGCAGTGAGCATTTTACAGTACTCAACATATACAATGGTGGAGAAAAGAAAGCCCAGCATTCTAAAAAGCTGAAGAATGCGGTCTACCAAAGCAAAATAACCAAAGGCAATAGGACCCAAAAGAAAACTGGCAATTACCTGAGGTACAAAGCTCATATAGGTAACCGTAAGAGGCGTTAGAGCGATGGAAAAAGAAGAGCGAATAGACTTCCATTCTTGCTTCCAAGCCATCCACTTTAAACTATGCTTATCTCTCGCAATCAATACTCCGCAAATAGATAGCGCCAAAACGCCTCCTAAGACATTTAAGAAAAGTACCCAGAATTCTGAGCCATAAGACCGTACAAAAACCAAAACGGATAGAGTGTAAAACAGTCGCCATAGTAAAAAGACATACTGAACCACTCTAAATCGCTTCTGACCCTCAAAATACCAATTGGGAATAAGTGCTGTAACAAAAGCATATACAAAGCCCAATGCTAAGAGTTGGGCAATAGCTCTAAAGTTCGGAACCAACCATACCATCAGGCTGTAGGGAATAATGAGCACAAGAGAAACCAAAATGCGCTGCATCACAAAAGAACTCAGCAATTGCGATTTCGACTTCGATTCATCGGCAATATCTCGGGTACCGGTTAGCTGATATCCTAAATCAATAAACGGTATAAGAATAGAACTTACCGCTACCGCCAAACTCAAACGCCCAAAGCCATCTACCTCTATGGTGCTCAACAGATGCGGAATGACCAAAAGAGGAAGCAAGACCGTAAGGCCCTGAAGTAGAGCCAATCCAGAAAACTTCTTAATTAAATTAGAGAGCATTTATTGCTGAATGTAAATTCGTTTCACCCTCTGTGAAACAGAAGTCAGAACCTCATAGGGAATGGTGCCCAATTGTTTGGCCAACTCATCTACCCGAATGTCTTCACCGAAAACCTCCACCTCATCTCCTTCCTGACAGTCGATGTCGGTAACATCTACCATACTCATATCCATGCAGATTTTCCCCAGCACCCTGGCTCTTTTTGAATGGATAGAAACTGAGCCTACCCCATTGGACAGCCTTCTGTCGAATCCATCGGCATAGCCAATGGCTATGGTGGCAACTTTCATATCGTTGGGCGCTTCGAATGAAAAAGAATAGCCCAATCGCTCACCCTTCCTCAATAATTTAATCTGACTGATGTGCGTAATCAATCGGCTTACCGGCGGCGCATCGCTTTTTTGGCTAGACGAATAGAGTCCAATGCCCAGTCGCACCATTTCAAAAGCAGCTTCAGGGTAATACTGAATGCCCGAGCTATTTAAAATGTGTCTGAGCGGCGCATAACCTAAGGCATTGCCTATTTGGGTAGACATTGACGAAAAGAGCTCAATCTGAGCTATGGTTTCCTTTTTGAAAGACGGGTCTTCACTTGCCGCCAAATGAGAAAAAACAGAAGCAATATAGACTTGCGACTCCTTTTCTAGCATAGAAAGTAAAATACCTAAATCGGCTTGTTCAAAACCCAAGCGGTGCATGCCCGTATCTAGTTTTAGGTGGATGGGATAGCGCTGAGCCGAGAAATTTCTGCGCACCAAGGCACGTAAAAACTGAGAAAGTGTTCGGAAATTATAAATCTCAGGTTCAAGTTTGAAATCAATCAAAGAATCCATGGTCTGCGGTTCTGGATTCATAACCATAATGGGCAATCCTATCCCTGCCCTTCGCAAAGAGATGCCCTCATCTGCATAAGCCACCGCCAAATAATCTACCTTCTGATATTGTAGCACTGAAGCAATTTCAGTACCGCCCGTTCCGTAACCAAAGGCTTTCACTATAGCCATTACCTTCACCCCTGCTTGCAGTTTACTGCGTACTGAATTGAGGTTGGAGGTCAAGGCATTGAGATTGATTTCCAACACGGTCTCGTGCAACTGATTCTCTAAAACGGCTTGTATTTTCTCAAATTCGAAGCGCCGAGCGCCCTTGAGAAGTAGAATTCCTTTGTCGAACGACCGATAGGGCAATTCTGCAAGAAAAGCCTCGGTATTCGGAAAAAACGCCGACTTTCCGCCAAAAGCAGCCGAATTGCGATGCAATAAGGGTCCGATACCTATAAAATGATCTACTTTATGTTCATTTAGGGTTTTCCTAAGTGCTTCAATCCAATCAGCTTCAGACAATCCTGTTTGCTCCATATCCGAGAGAATCACCCACTGAGTGCGCTTCTTGCTTTGTTGGTATAAAAAATCCAAGGCAATGCGCAAAGACTCCATGTCTGAATTGTAGCTATCGTTAATCAGCAGGGTATCTTGGGTGCCACGCTTCAATTCCAATCGCATATCTACCGCCTCCAGCATAGACATTCGCCTTTGAATGCTGGATATATCCAAACCTAAAAAAAGCATCAAGCAAGCGCAATGCATGGCATTTTCAATGGCCGCTTTGTCTCCAAAAGGGATTTCAATAGAAAACGAATCCCCTGCATAAACCAGATTCAAGAGTGCAGAATCTTTTTTTGGCTGGATGGATTCCAATTGCAGCTCAAAACCTGGAAGTCTAGACCAACGGAAAAAAGTACTCTTGCTATTCTTTTCGACTTGTTCGCGAATAAGAACGTGGTCTGCACAAAAAATGAGGGTTTTACATCGCTTAAACAGCTCTGCCTTCTCCTTAACTTTTTTAACCATACTGCTAAAGTGCACTTGATGTGCAGAACCAATATTGGTAAAAATGCCAATGTCTGGACGAACGATGCGCTCCAACTTCTTCATTTCACCGGGCATGCTAACCCCAACTTCAATGAGGGCTAAGGCATGCTCCTTATTCAAATTAAAGAGAGAGAGCGGCACGCCAATTTGTGAATTATAGCTTCTGGGAGAGCGCACAATAGAATAGTCTTGATGCAAAAGCTGAAAAGCCCATTCTTTCACCCAAGTCTTTCCATTCGATCCAGTAATGCCTACCACGGGATAAGACACCTCCTTTCTTTGCAAACCGCCCATTTGCTGTAAGGCCTTAACACTGCTTTCTACCAACGCAAATGAAGCATTTTCGAGCGCAAGTTTTGGCAATTCTTCCACAACAAAAAGGCGCAATCCTTTGTGATAGAGCTCAAGAATATAATCGTGGCCATCGTGCACCTCTCCCCGTATAGCAAAAAAGAGGGCCGAAGACTGACCTAAATACTGTCTACTATCAAATAAAATGTGTTGAACCTCCTCTTGAGAAGCAGGACCAAGTAAGCTGGCCTTCCAAAGTTTGAGAAGCGATTCAAAGCGCATTTTACTATTTTTCATTCTTTTTCTTCATCAATTCAAAGAAAACCCTGCGAGAAACAGGCTCATATACCTCCTTATGACCCAGTTTAATTAGATCTTCTGAAGCCTCAAAACGAAATGAGTAATGCGCTAAGTTTCCAGTGCGCTGACAAATCGCATGCACTTTGGTAACGTACTCTGCCACCGCCATAAGTTGAGGCATTGAACCAAAAGGCTGCCCACGAAAATCCAAATCCAGTCCGGCAATGATCACACGCTTGCCCTGATTGGCCAGAATATTTACTACCTCTACTATATCCACATCGAAAAACTGAGCCTCGTCAATTCCAACCACTTCCACTTCGCCCACCCTTTCTAAGATGGCCCTCGAGTGGCCTACGGGAACAGACGGAATGCTCCGCTGATCATGCGAAACTACCTCTGTTTCATGATATCGTGTATCTAAATCGGGCTTAAATATGAGCACCGATTGCTTTGCTATTTCGGCTCTTCTCATTCTGCGAATGAGCTCTTCTGTTTTACCAGAAAACATACAGCCACAGATGACTTCAATCCAGCCATCTCTTCTATCTGGGTTTGCGCCTTGCTCCAAGAACATTTTGTACTTTCCGACCTTTGGGGATAAAGACCAAAACTAACCAAAGAAGCGGAGCTAATAATGGAAGAAAAACAATTGCGCGAAGAACTTACTCAAGAACTTGAATTATTAATTGTAGAACTCAATAAAAATCAGCCTATTGGAGGAAAAAATATAACCACTCGATTAGAAAAAGCACTAACTCAAAGCCTGCTGCTTGAATTCATTGATCGAAAAAAAGAGGTGTTCAGTAGAATTCAATTGGCTACCCAGCAAGCGGCTACCGAAATTCCTATAGCACCCATTGAAAAAGAGCTAGCAGAAACCGAGAAGGTAGAAGAAAATAAATCTGCAGGGATGCCTGCGCAAGCCTACTCTGAAGAAGTTAAGGTGCTTCCACATCCTGAAGGTCCACCCATTCGCAAATCGTCACTAGATTATTCAGGAGAAGAAGACGAGGAGGGTATCCCTCAACCCAACTCACAGAAAGAAGTAAGCAGTGTAGAGGCATTCATACAAGCTCCGACATCTCCTCCAAAAAGCTGGGAACTAGGACTAAATGACCGCATCTCTCTTACCAAACAGCTGTTTAGAGGCAATAGCAGCGACTACAATAGAGTCATTTCACAACTCAGCACCCAAGAGAATTATGAAAATGCAAAAGCCTTCTTATTGGAATGGGTGAAGCCTGAGTACGATTGGGCTGAGAAGCAAGAATTTGAAGAGCGACTGCTGGATTTGTTGGAAGCGCATTTCAATTCAAAAAAGAGATAGAAGTCAAAACCTATTCGTCTTATTCTTTGTTCAAGAGCATAATCTAGTAAATGCCGATCAAAAAAAAAATTATCTCTTTTTGGGAAATTAAGTCCAAATAGAGACAGATCGAGCTCTTTAATACAAGAGAATAGC
>CALCFH010000279.1 GCA_937900215.1 uncultured Cryomorphaceae bacterium | reverse complement strand
CACTCTATTACTATAAAACTCTGAGTTAATAAATAACTGACTTGTATTTTTAGTATAAGCCTTGTACACTTGATTTACCTTTGCCAATTAAGTTTACCTACACCCCGTGGGTAGAAAAACCAACCAAAGAATGATTAGCTGTTAAATGACAGATAAAACTATAATTAGTATTGTTCTTGCCGTCAGAAATGAAGAAAGAATCATTGAAGGATGCTTGCATTCTTTACTCGCTCAGAAATTAAATGAATCTTATTCATTAGAATTATTGGTTATTGATGGCCTCTCGACAGACAACACGGCTTCAATCGTCAGAAACATCTCTGAGAAGCATCCAAACCAAGTAATTCTAATACCAAATGAAAAGAAAATAACTCCTGTAGCGTTTAATCTTGGTATCGGTGCTGCAACAGGTGATTATATTGGAATATTTGGAGCCCATAGCGAATATGCAAACAATTACATTCAGACCTGTGTTGATCAAATAAGTGAGATGGGGGCAGACGGATGCAGTGGTCTTGTAATAAGTAAGATGACGGATGATTCTTCAGAAGCAGAACTTTGTAACCAACTGCTTTCTTCTCCCATTGGAGTTTCTGGAAATTCATTTCGAACCAGGGGATCTGGTTTTGCCGAAACCATTCCCTACGGTATTTTTAAAAGAGAGGTTTTTGAAGCCGTTGGGCCGTATAATGAGGCCTTGATTCGGAATCAGGATAATGATATGAATTACCG
This sequence comes from uncultured Cryomorphaceae bacterium, assembly GCA_937900215.1. Classification (GTDB taxonomy): domain Bacteria; phylum Bacteroidota; class Bacteroidia; order Flavobacteriales; family Schleiferiaceae; genus RFXV01. Next base: position 2,137 of record CALCFH010000279.1, on the reverse strand, counting down.
TATCAACAAAAAAGGATTTAGACTGTTTATCACAGATAAAACCCATGCAGATTATTTCCCAAAACAAAGGCTTAAACCACTTATGAACTATGCATTTAATACGGGTTTTTGGAATGCAAGAACTCTTGTATTGGGTTCTTTCTCTATGAGACTAATGCATTTCATTCCTTTTTTCTTCGTTCTTTATATCCTACTCATTCTTCTATTCATAATTGGTTCATCGTTTATGGGATATGGTCTCATTTCGCTTATCTCACTCTTCCCTTTATTACTTTATTTCGGACTAGTACACCATTACAACAAGAAAAACGAGTTTAGGTATAAGGAAAATTTCAATCGTTTTTTTTCTGCCATATTTAAATTTCACTGGAATTATGGATTGGGAACTCTTTTGGGTTTCTTTAATGTGAAAATCAAGTCTTAACATTGCGAGATGATTTCACGTACGAAGGGTATCGCAATCTACTAGCTGAGTTTAAAAAGCACCATAACTTCACTTCTTTTTCTTCAGTTAAATACTCCAATAAAAAACTGGCATCTAACCTTATTCTAAGGCAAGGCATGGACTATTTCTTAGAAAAGCAGCAGATATGGGAGAACTAGAAAGTGTAATGGGTATTTCTTCCGTATATTTTGTATTGCTCCGATCTATATTTGCGGAAAGAAATGCGCTTAGATTCAAATGGCATTAAATGAAAGCAATGGAATAATCTTCCTATATGATTACAAAAATACCCTTTTCCCCTCCCTTCATCAATGAAGATGTTGAACAAGAAGTTCTCAGTGCCCTTCATTCCGGATGGATTACTACTGGTCCTAAGGTTAGACAGCTCGAGGAAGCCTTCAATTTGAAATATGGCTTTAAGGAAAGCATTGGGGTCAATTCTTGGACTAGCGGTGCTATTTTAGTTTTGCGCTGGTTGGGAATCAAAGAAGGAGACGAAGTAATTATTCCTGCATACACTTATTCAGCAACGGCCCTTGCCGTTCTTCATGCGGGCGGAACACCTGTAATGGTAGACGTAGAGGATGACTTTAATATCTCTGTAGAAAAGATTGAAAAGGCCATAACGTCTAAAACCAAAGCGATTATAGGCGTTGATATTGGCGGCTTTCCCGCGGATTATGATGGCCAATGGGATATTCTTTCTAAGAAAAGTGTTCAAGACTTATTCGTAGCAGAAAGTGAAGTTCAACAGAAATTAGGTAGGTGTCTACTCATTGCTGATTCAGCGCACAGTTTTGGCTCCGATTTCGGTTCTAAATTGGCAGATATAGTTGTTTTCTCTTTGCATGCTGTAAAGAACTTGACTTCAGCAGAAGGTGGTATCATTTCTCTAAACCTCCCAGAGTCTTTTGATGTGCGCACTACCTACACCTTGTTCAGGCGTTTGACTTTGAATGGACAATCAAAAGACGCCCTAGACAAATCGCGCTCAGGAAGTTGGCGCTATGATATCGTGGAATTTGGAATGAAATGTAATCTACCCGATGTTAATGCTGCCATTGCATTGGGTCAGTTAAAGTCTTGGGATAGCATTCAATCGCGCAGAATATCGATCTTTCAATATTACAGCAACTATTTTAAAAAATTCGATTGGGCCATATTGCCTCCTGAAACAAAGGGCGGTTCAAATACTTCAGGCCATCTTTTCATGCTGCGTATAGCGGGCATTAAAGAAGAGCTGCGCGATGAAATTATTAGTGAAATCAGCAAGACGGAAGTTACCGTAAACGTTCATTTTATTCCCATGCCTATGCTCACGCTTTTCAAAAATTTAGGGTACGATATTCAGAACTATCCAAAGGCTTACAGTTTGTATGAGAATGAAATCTCTTTGCCCATTTATCCCTCTCTTACAGATGAAAAACTTCATATTATCTGCACTGAAGTTTCAAAAGCCATTGAAAATGCTAAGACTTCTTTGTGATCAAACGGATATTTGATATCGCCTTTTCCTTCTTAGGTCTCATTATTCTGTCTCCCCTTTTCTTAATTGTTGGAATAGGGGTGCTAGTAGACGATGGTTTACCTATTTTCTTTATTCAAAAGAGAATAGGAAAGGATTTTAAAGAATTCAATTTGCTGAAATTTCGCAGCATGTACAAGCGACCGTCTGTAGGTATGGAAATTACC
>CALCFH010000278.1 GCA_937900215.1 uncultured Cryomorphaceae bacterium | reverse complement strand
GACTATTGGAATGAGTAGATATAGTAGAAGGGCAGTAAAACTCCAAGTTCCCAATAAAAATTTCGGCAAAGGTTTATAGAGTTTTGCAGTAGTTAAATGCCTGGATCTCTGTTGAATCCACTTTGAAAAAGATACAGGAGGAGAAGACCAAGTAAAGGCCTCCGGAAGAATTCGTAAAGCAACATTGTTCTTTTTTGCAACAGAACCTATAAACAAATCATCATCTCCCGAGGGAATATGCATGTGAGTACTAAAGCCCTTATCGTTTAGAAACATCTCCTTTTTATAGGCCAGATTTCTTCCAACGCCCATATAGGTTTTCTTCCTCGCTGCCCAAGACATCCAATGCAAAGCCGAATGGACAGTTTCAAATACCACTAAGCTTCCCACTCCACCTTTTCGCTCGTATCCCCCGTAACCTAAAACAATATCTGCCGAGTTAAATCCAACCGCAATCTGACTTAACCACTGGTCTGAAGCAGGCATGCAGTCTGCATCGGTTAAAATCAGATGTGAATGTTCTGCTGCTTTAATTCCTATTGTAAGAGCAAACTTTTTTCCAATCCAAAAATTATCTGCATCCCTTAGGTTCACAACCTTTAAGTTGGAGTGAATTTGGGCCATAGAATCCAAGTAGTCTTCAGAGGCATCCCAAGATCTATCATTCACTACAACAACCTGAAAATGAGGGTGTTTTTGAGAAAGCCAAGGATGTAGATGTTTCCGTAAATTCTCTAATTCATTCCGTGCACAGATTACCAAACTAACTTTAGGGAGGTCTAAAGCTGCATCAACAGGCATCTTTTTCGGAAAGCCTGTGAAAAAATAAAGCATGTAGAGATATTGGAAAGCCAAAGCAGAAATGCATAGTATGGCTAAAACCTGAAAAATTGTTTCAATCATCAAGCGGCTAAATTAGCTAAAAGGATGCCCTGCTTATCTTCGCGTCAAATAGTTTTAATGAATTTTTCTTTAGAAGCCAAAGACCCTTCAAGTTCTGCACGTGCCGGAACCATACAAACTGATCACGGCCTTATTCAAACGCCTATTTTCATGCCTGTCGGAACGGTGGCCAGCGTTAAAACAGTGCATCAAAGAGAGCTGAAAGAAGATATAAATGCGCAAATCATTCTCGGTAATACCTATCATTTGTATTTGAGGCCGGGCACTGACATTTTAGAAAAAGCAGGCGGCTTGCATAGGTTCATGTCTTGGGATCGTCCTATTCTTACCGACTCGGGTGGATATCAGATTTTTTCTCTGGCTGGACAACGAAAGCTTTCTGAAAAAGGAGCTGATTTCCAGTCGCATATAGACGGAAGCTACCATCATTTCAGCGCCGAATCTGTTATGCAGATTCAAAGAAAAATTGGTGCTGATATTATAATGGCCTTTGATGAATGTCCTCCCTACCCTTGTACCCCTGAATATGCAAAAAACTCAATGCATCTAACGCACAGATGGTTAGACCGATGTATGGAGGCATTTAAAAACTCTGATCCACTTTATGGTCATTCTCAAGCACTATTTCCAATCGTTCAGGGCAGTGTTTTTCCTGATCTTCGAAAAGAATCGGCAGAGTACATTGCCTCTAAAAATGCCGAGGGCAATGCCATTGGCGGCCTTTCGGTTGGCGAACCAGCTGAAGATATGTACTCTATGTGCTCTATGGTCTGTTCTATTCTTCCAACCGATAAACCGAGATACTTAATGGGTGTGGGCACACCAGCTAATATTCTAGAATCTATTGCCTTAGGTGTAGATATGTTCGACTGTGTCATGCCAACTCGAAATGCAAGAAACGGAATGCTTTTTACCACAGAAGGCATTTTAAACATTAAAAACAAAAAGTGGGAAGATGATTTTTCACCCTTAGATCCTGCTCTTATAACCTACGTAGACTCAGACTATAGCAAAGCCTACTTGAGACACCTTTTTATATCTGACGAATATTTAGCCAAGCAGATTGCATCAATTCACAATCTAGGTTTTTACCTTTGGTTGGTGAAAGAAGCCAGAAAACAAATACTTCAAGGAGAATATGCTTCTTGGAAAAACCGCATGGTAGAAAAATTGAGTCGCAGACTCTGAGAATGAAAATTCTCGATCTCTATATCCTAAAGAAGTTCCTGAGTACCTTCTTTGTTTCCATTGGCCTCATTCTTATGATTGCCGTAGTCTTTGATATTTCTGAAAAAATTGAAGACTTCGTCAATAAAGGCGCACCAATGAAAGAAATCATAGTAGACCACTACTTGAATTTCTTAGTGTACTACGGCAATCTATTTAGCAGTATGATTGTCTTTATCTCTACGATCTTCTTTACATCAAGAATGACCGCTAGAACAGAACTAGTTGCTATTCTCACGGGGGGTGTTTCTTTTAGGCGGATGCTTTTTCCTTATTTCATTGGCGCTACCCTCGTTGCCGGTATCTCCTTTATTTTAAGTCATTACGTAATTCCAACTACCAACGAAAATCGATTGGCATTTGAGTGGAAATACATTAAGGATAAGAAACAAGAACGATTTCAGAACGTACACAAACAGTTGTTGCCCGGGCACATTGCTTTTATTGCCAACTACAACGCAAATCGCATGAGTGGATATCAATTTACTTATGAACACTTCGATGGAAATCGACTAATAGCTAGAATGGAAAGTGATTTTATGCGGTACGATTCGCTGACAGGAAAGTGGCGTCTCGACAATGTGGTAACCCGAAAAATTTCCAAAGAAGGAAAAGAAACCTTGAGTATTGACAGGAGAATAGATACAGTTCTTCCCATGAAACCGAGCGACTTATCCATCATTGTATACAATGCTGAAATGATGCCCACTCCTCAACTTAACGCTTTTATTGAAGCCGAAAAAATCAGAGGCAGCGAGAATATAAACTACTTCGTAATTGAAAAATACAAACGAACCAGTTATCCTGTCGCCACTTACATCCTAGTATTGATTGCTCTCTCTCTTTCATCCAAAAAATCAAGAGGCGGACTGGGTTTAAACATTGCTATTGGCTTGGCTATTTGCGTGCTCTATATTTTCTTTATGCAAATTAGCACCACCTTTGCCACCTTAGGCAACTTCCCACCCTTGTTAGCTGTCTGGATTCCAAATATTTTATTTGCCGGAATCGGCGCCTACCTCTATGCCATTGCTCCAAAGTAGCCAAGCCAGACTCCATTTTATTGTCCTTTTATGGGGCTTTACAGCAGTTTTAGGGGCACTCATTCATTTAGATGCGCTTGAATTGGTTTGGTACCGCATGGGATTAGCCGTTTTAAGCCTTTGGCTTTTTTTTAGATGGAAGAAAGTTTCTTTGAAAACACCTCTTAAAAGCCTTTGGCCTTTTCTCGGAGCAGGCGCCATAATTATGGTTCATTGGGTGACTTTTTTCCATGCCATCAAAATTTCTACCGTTTCTGTAACGCTAGCATGCCTTTCCACTGCAGCCTTTTTCACCTCTATTCTTGAGCCACTGTTTTATAAAAAAAGATTTGAATGGACAGAAATGGCACTTGGTCTGTTAGCTATAACAGGTATACTAATCGTATTTCAATTTGAGTCTGATTATACGATGGGCATTATTATGGCCCTTTGTTCTGCCTTTTTGGGTGCCCTCTTTACGGTAATTAATGGACTTCTCGTTCGCCAGCATAGGAGTGATATTATAACCGTATATGAATTAGGTGGAGGTTGGCTTTTACTCGGTCTATATCTTCTTTTGGGTGGATACTTTAATACTGGACTACCAGAACTAAAAGGCTATGACTTTTTGTGGTTGTTCATTCTTGCAACTGCTTGTACAGCCTATGCTTTCATAGAATCTGTAGAAGTAATGCGCGAATTGAATCCTTTCACCGTAGTTTTGACTATTAATTTAGAGCCGATATATGGTATCTTGCTTGCTTGGTTAATTCTAGGAAAAGAAGAACAAATGAGTGGAGCTTTCTATTTCGGAGCTTCTCTAATTTTGGCTTCCGTTATTGCCAACGGACTCTTAAAACGTTGGCGCAAGAGAAAGGCTAAGAAAATTGAAATAAAGGCAGAACTAAAATAAGCCAATATGGAATATATTGAATTTGAATCCCCAATAAGGGAGTTAGAAGAGCAGTTAAAAAAGACTAAACAACTCCAAGTAGAAACCGGACAAGACTTGTCTAGAACGATGCGGGAAATTGAGAAGAGTATAATCTCAACGCGCAAGGACATACAAAAAAACCTAAGTCCGTGGCAAAAGGTACAGTTGTCTAGACATCCTTCCCGTCCTTATACACTAGCTTATATTCAGGCAATTACCAATGGAAATTTTCTGGAACTCCACGGAGACAGAGGAGTGAAAGACGACAAGGCTATGGTAGGCGGATGGGGACTTATAGATGGAGAATCGTATATGCTCATTGGTCAGCAAAAAGGGATTAATACTAAAATGCGACAATACCGCAATTTTGGAATGGCAAATCCAGAAGGGTATCGCAAAGCACTCCGATTAATGAAAATGGCCGAAAAATTCAATCGACCCGTAATCACTTTCATTGATACACCCGGAGCATTTCCAGGCCTTGAGGCGGAGGAAAGAGGTCAGGGAGAAGCAATTGCTCGAAACATTTATGAAATGTGTGCTTTAAAAGTGCCCATTATCTGTATAATTATCGGAGAAGGAGCCTCTGGTGGTGCCTTGGGAATTGGCGTTGGAGATAAAGTATTCATGCTAGAAAATACTTGGTATTCCGTAATCTCTCCCGAGAGTTGCTCCTCTATCCTATGGAGAAATTGGGATCATAAAGAGCAAGCGGCCGAAGCTTTAAAGCTTACGCCTGAAGATATGCTTAAGAATAAATTGGTAGATGGCATAATAAAAGAGCCGCTAGGCGGAGCTCATGTAAATCCAGAAGAGATCTTTGAAACAGTAAAACAAACTATACTAAAGACGGCTAATAAACTCATGGAAAGTCCTAAGGATAAGCTAATTGATTCTCGAATTAAAAAGTTTTCTAAAATGGGAGTGTTCGATGAATAGATGCGTACTTCATGTAAGAAAGGCAGCCAAATTAGGCTGCTTTTTTTTACCCTTATCGGTAAATTCCATGCGCTCTATTAAATCTCAATGAACAACAAACTGGCTTTTTCTAATTCTCATTAGTAAAAAAATCAAAGAGACGGATTTCGGAATTATTCCACAAGAATTCAAAAACATATCTGAATAAAAAATCGAAATGTATTCGTAGATTTTTTTGAACACTGAAATAGAATTTCTAGGCTTCCATTTCCAGAATGAGCAGCTAAAAGAGGTGCTAAGAGGTTTGAAAAAAGGAATTGATAAAGTCATCTTTATCAAAAATCTGAAGATCATGAATACCTTCACCAACGCCGATAAAACGTACAGGAATTCCGAATTCTGATGAAATACCAATCACCACACCACCCTTTGCAGTTCCGTCTAACTTCGTAAGTACCAATCCAGTAACATCTGTTGCTTGGGTGAATTGTCTTGCCTGTTCAACTGCGTTCTGCCCGGTAGATGCATCCAATACGAGTAAGACTTCGTGAGGGGCATCGGGCATCAACTTTTGCAAAACTCTACGAATTTTAGACAATTCATTCATCAGGTTCACCTTGTTGTGCAACCTTCCAGCCGTATCAATTAATACCACATCGGCTTCTTTTTCTAAGGCCATTTTAAGTGTATCATAGGCCACAGAAGAAGGATCTGATCCCATTTCTTTGGCAACGATATCTACCTGAGCTCTTTCGCTCCAAATTCTCAATTGATCAATGGCTGCCGCACGGAATGTATCCGCAGCGCCTAAAATTACTTTTTTTCCTTCTGCCTTGAAACGAGAGGCCAATTTGCCAATACTCGTCGTCTTTCCTACTCCATTAACCCCCACAACAAGAATAACAAAAGGAGTCTTTTTATTTTGAAGATCAAAGCCATATGACTCCGACTTCGACTCACCCATACAATTTACAATCTCTTCTCTTAAAATAGATTGCAATTCCGAAGTGCCTAAATATTTATCTTTAGAAACTCTTGATTCTATTTGTTCAATTATGCGAATGGTGGCTTTAGTACCTACATCCGAACTAATGAGTACTTCTTCAAGATTGTCTAGAACATCTACATCAACAGTACTTTTACCAGCAACAACGCGTGCCAATTTTCCAAAAAAGCTTTCCTTCGTTTTGGAAAGACCTTTATCGAGATTAGCATTGTCTTCTTTGCTTCTAAAGCGACTAAAAAACCCCATGTTTAAAAATTAAAAAAGGCCACAACTATTCCAGATGTGACCTTTTAGTATTGTATTTAAAGGAATTAACCCAAAAATTCATTTACAACATCTTTGGGCATAATGCGCTCTTCAAAAGAGTAACCTCCTGACTTGGTACGTACCATCTTAATGGCCTTGGTCATAACCACGCCACCATCTTTCTTAAGGGTTGCAACAACTTTCTTTGCCATTTCTTAGGTGTGTTATTTGATTTCTTTGTGAACCGTCATCTTCTTAAGGATGGGGTTGAACTTTTTCATCTCCAAACGATCTGGAGTATTCTTTTTATTCTTAGTAGTGATATAACGGGAAGTACCAGGCTTACCGCTGTCTTTGTGCTCTGTGCACTCCATGATCACTTGTACTCTATTGCCTTTCTTGGCCATCTTTCAGCTAATTAAATACGAACTATTGCTCTAAATATCCCTTCTCGCGAGCTTCCTTAATCACCGCCGCGATTCCCTTCTTATTGATATTCTTCAATGCAGAAGTAGAAATTCTCAAGGTTACCCAACGGTCTTCTTCAGGAATATAAAAACGCTTGCGTGTAAGATTCACATCAAACTTACGCTTGTTCTTCTTATTTGAGAAAGACACGTGATTGCCGCTCATGGCGCGCTTTCCGGTCAGTTGACAAACTCTAGACATTCAATTGGATTTTTTATGCTCCCGCAAAAACGGGCTGCAAAGTTAAGCTAATTTTCAATAAATAAACAAGAAGTACTCAATCTATTAATTGTCTCCTCAATTGATCAAGTGCCATAAGCGCAGATCTCCTAATATTTCTATCTCTTCCTTGTCCAAACTGAAACACTCTCGCCTCTGTTCTTCCATGTGGACCAGCTATGCCAATCCACACAGTTCCTACTGGTTTTTCCTCTGTACCTCCGTCTGGACCAGCTATTCCACTTATGGCTATGCACCAATCTGTCTGGAGCTTTTCTCTCCCTCCTTCGGCCATTTGACGAACTACTTCTTCGCTTACTGCCCCAAAAGTTCTGATGCTTTCTTCGCTCACACCGAGCAGTTCTTTCTTCAATCGGTTGTCATAGGATACTATACTGCCAATAAAATAACGAGAACTACCCGCTATGGATGTCAATAAATGCGCTAAATACCCTCCCGTACAACTTTCAGCTGTACTCAAGGTCCACCCTTTTTGCAAGAGCAATTCTCCCACTAAGGCCTGAAGACTTTCGGCATCGGTTCCAAAGATGGTTTGACCTAAAAGTGCTCTTAATTTAGCCTCCTCTGAATCCATCATAGGCTGCAGCACGCTGCGATTTCCTTTCGCAGTGAGTCTGAGCTTAACCAATCCGGGTGAAGGCAAATAAGCTAATTTAATCTGAGATGGAAGGGCTTCCTCCCATTGTTTTATTCGGTCTGCCAAGACTGACTCTGGCACTCCTTGAGTTAATAGTGTTCTGTGCAAAATATCTATACCCAACAGATCTTTCTTAATCCAAGACAAGATGTGTTCTCGCATTAAAAATTTCATTTCATAGGGCACTCCTGGCATGGAGATAAAGTACCTTCCTTTTTCGTCTTTAAATTTCATTCCCCAAGCCGTTCCCACGTCATTTCGAAGGGCTTCGCAGTCTTTTGGTAGCCAAGCCTGATCTCTATTCAAATTGGATATATCCCTTCCCATACTTTGGAAAAGTCTCTTGAGATGATCAAAAACATCTTGTCTGAACTCCAACTCTGTCTGGAAATATTCTGCTAATGTAGTTTTCGTTATATCGTCTTTAGTCGGACCTAGTCCGCCTGTGATCAAAACCAATTTGGTTTGGCTATCTAACTTTGATATAGATGCCAAAATGCTTTCCTTAGTATCTCTAACCGACTGAATAGCATGTACATCTACGCCTACTTCGTTTAAATGTTGACCCATCCACGCAGAATTGGTATCTATGGTCTGACCTATTAGAATCTCATCTCCAATGGTAATTATCTCTGCTTGCATGGCCTATCTCCTTTGATTTAAATACGATTGCAAAATTATCGCAGCACTGGTGGCATCTATTAAAAACTTGTCTCTTCGGTTTTTTTTAGAAACGCCCGAATCAAACAAACTTGCAGAGGCCATTTTACTAGTAAATCGCTCATCCACCCTACTTATGGGAATGTCTCTAAAAAGCTGTTCCCAACTTCGAACAAACTTCTGTATAAGACCTTCAATTTCAGACATCTCACCATGAAGTCTCAGGGGGAGACCCACAATTATTCCAACGCATTCCTCCTCTAAAATGAGTTCTCTCAGCCGCTTCGTAAGCTGTGATGTCTCTACGCCTTCTAATGGTGATGCGATAAGCTGAAACGCATCCGTAACGGCAATGCCTGTTCTTTTTTCACCTACATCCAACCCAATAAGTCTGCCTTTGCTTTTCAAGCTTGTGTACTTTTGGTCAAAAGTAGAGCAATGCACATAGAGCTGAAGACAAAGATTGAAGAAGCCTGGGAGAATAGATCGCTTTTAAAGGAAGCCCTTTATGACGAAGCTGTAAGAGAAACCATAGCCTTACTAGACAATGGTTCTATTCGAGTAGCGGAGATGAATTCGAACGAATGGTTGGTTAACGAGTGGATTAAAAAAGCGGTCTTGCTCTTTTTTCCTATTTCAGAAATGCAAACCATTGAGGTAGGTCCGTTTGAATTCCATGATAAAATTCCCTTAAAAACAGGCTATCGAGAAAAGAATGTGCGCGTGGTTCCACATGCTATTGCTCGCTACGGATCGTATCTCTCCCCAGGCGTAATTTTAATGCCATCTTATGTAAACATTGGGGCCTATGTAGATAGCGGAACAATGGTAGATACTTGGGCTACCGTTGGCAGCTGCGCACAAATTGGCAAGAATGTTCACCTCAGTGGAGGGGTGGGTATTGGAGGTGTTCTTGAACCGGTTCAGGCTGCCCCAGTAATCATTGAAGACGATTGCTTCCTTGGATCTAGGGCTATTGTAGTGGAGGGCGTTAGAATTATGGAAGGGGCTGTCTTGGGTGCCAATGTTGTGCTTACTGCTTCCACTAAAATCATTGATGTTAGCTCTAGTCAACCCATAGAATATAAGGGCATAGTTCCTGCCGGCGCAGTGGTTATACCTGGAACCTATCCGAAAAAATATCCAGCCGGTGAATACGGTGTTCCATGTGCCCTGATAATAGGTAAGCGAAAAGAAAGTACAGATAAAAAAACCTCCCTCAATCAAGTCTTGAGAGAATACAACTTAAGCGTGTGAAGCCTCTTTCTATTGCTTTTGACGCCAAGCGGGCATTTCATAATTCAACGGGACTAGGAAACTACAGTAGGTTTGTTTTAGAAGGATTAGCAAATGAGTTTCCTTCTGAGCGATATCTTCTCATGAATCCTAAAAAGTCGAGTCTTTTTCATAATCGCAATGAAATTTTGAATGAATTCCTTCCGGAAGGAAGAAATAAAATACTGCCTGCATTATGGAGGAGTTTTGGTATGGCTTCTGATCTAAAAAAACAGAAGGTAGATATATACCATGGATTAAGCAATGAATTGCCTCTTGGATTGAAAAAGAATAACATAGCCTCAGCTGTTACTATTCACGATATCATTTTCGAGTCGCATCCGCAATACTATAAGCCCATCGATCGAAAATCATATCGATGGAAATTCAAAAGTGCCGCACAAAATGCCGACTTAGTAATCAGTGTAAGTCAGTATACTTCTTTGCAATTGCAAGAGCGCTATCTCATCCCTGCTGAAAAAATTCAGGTGCATTATCAAAGTTGCCACCCTGCCTTCTACTCCATAGAAAATCAGACTTCAAAAAAGAGCAATAGGCTAAATGTTTTGCCTTCCGATTACATTTTAAGTGTTGGAACAGTAGAAGAAAGAAAAAATCTGATGGGTATTCTAAAGGCCATAGAGTCGCTCGATATTGCTTTGGTTGTCGTGGGAAGAGGAAAAAAGTATTTGGAAAGCTGCAAAGAATACATTCGAGCCCATAAGATGGATGGAAGAGTTCATTTCATTGAGAAAATTGAAATAGACGATTTGGTTCAATTGTATAAAAATGCGATGGCTTTTGTATACCCTTCTAGAATTGAGGGATTTGGAATTCCTATAATTGAAGCTTTATTTAGTGAATGCCCTGTAGTTAGCTCTGAAGGTGGCGTTTTTCCAGAGGCAGGCGGTCCGAATAGCATTTATGTAAATCCTGAGAGTTTTGACTCTATCCAAAAGGGTATAGAAAAGGCCCTTCTTTTTTCAGATCGACAGCAAAGAACTCGAGAGGGACTACTGTACGCCAAAAAAAATTTCTTACCGCAACCCTTAATTCAAAATCTAATGCACTCTTACCGATCACTTATTTAACCACAGCTGTATCCTGTATTTCAAGTGCTCTCATTTTCAATTGAAATATCTTCAATTTGAGAAATGCCTTTTAAGTACTTTTGCAATTTGAAAAGAATGGCTATGAAGAGAATATGTACGCTGCTTTTTGCAAGTATTTTTAGCATCCCCTTTTTAGGTGCTCAACAGATGGAATTGACCGCTTTGGGAGGATATACTTTTGGCGATACGTTCCCTATTCAAGCCGGCACTGCTCGATTTGATGGTGGTTCGACTTACGGTGGTATGTTCAATTTTTTGTTTTCAGAGAATACCGGACTAAATATTCTTTATACCCAAGAAATCACATTTTTAGAACTTAGAAGTCCTTTGGTTCAAAACGGTGAGCGCATTGTTATTGAGGGTGATATACGCTTTTTAACCCTTGGGGTTTCGCATCGACTACCTATCAATGACAAATTTGCGGCTAGTGGATCTGCCAACTTAGGGATGGCCGTATTGAGTGCAGACAACAGCGAACAGAGTTATAGTTCTAACAGTGAATATATGTTCGCCGCTGGTCTAAACGGTTGGCTGGACATATACTTAACAGAGCGAATTGGATTGAAGTGTATGGCTAATTTGCAAATGCCTATTCAGTTTGCAGGAGCAGGAATTAATGTAAACTCAAATGGAACAAGTGTAGGAGTTAATGGGTATTCGAACATTTTAAACTTCTCCTTAATGGGTGGTTTAACCCTGCGCTTAGGTCAATAAGTCTCTTTAAAAAGTATACATGTCTTCCTTTATTCTTGGTTTGTTAACCGTTCTATTTCTGTTCCTCATTCTTCTTGTATTTTTGAGAAAGTTAAGCCTTAGTTTTCTCTATTTAACCCTCAAGGAAACTGGAAAAGAATGCAACCCTTTTCGCTTTTTCTCAAACTCCTTAAATGCAAAGGAAAAGGAAAGAAGAAATCAAGCACTTCTGCTTTTTCCACTGCTATATGGCGTCCCAAAAGAAGAAGAGAGCACTGAGCTCGATAGAATAAAAGACTCTATTCGCCGAATGCACTTCTTATTGTATTTTTTGCTCTTCTTGGTAGTACTCGTTGGGCTGATGTCTAAGCCATTAGAATCCCAATGAGCAAATCTCTTTTCCTACCAAAGGATGTCCTTCAATCTCCTATTTTTAGTCTCATTGGCGAGGTGGCCCATGAACTTGGACAAGCAGTTTATGTAGTAGGTGGATATGTTAGAGATCAGTTGCTTCAACGTGCAGATCCTAAAGACATTGATTTTGTCACCATCGGCAGTGGAATCGATCTCGCAACTGCGGTTGCAGAGCGACTAAATCCAAAAGGGAAAGTAACGGTATTCAAGAATTTTGGTACTGCTATGATTCATCACACCGAATACGAACTTGAATTCGTGGGCGCTCGCAAAGAATCATATGATCTGAATTCTCGAAAGCCAACTGTAGAAAATGGCTCTTTAGAGGACGATCAAAAACGAAGAGACTTCACCATCAATGCATTAGCAATTAGCCTAAATCGCGGCTCGTTTGGTGATCTAATTGATCCATTCGGTGGGCTTGAGC
>CALCFH010000277.1 GCA_937900215.1 uncultured Cryomorphaceae bacterium | reverse complement strand
ACCGTGGTCCTCAATATTGTCACTACCTACGCTTGGACTGGCTCGCCCTTTGTTGTGCCCTCTGCTATGGCAAAAGCAGGAGTTTTAGCTATGACGCGTTCATTGGCTGTAGAATGGGCAAAATATGGCATGAGACACAATGCTATTGCACCAGGCCCTTTTCCAACAACGGGAGCTTGGACCAGACTAATGCCCGGCGATTTACCTGAAAGGCTAGATGTGGTAAAACAGGTTCCGTTACGACGTGCAGGAGACCATCAAGAACTTGCTAATCTTGCGGCATATTTAATCTCAGATTTTAGCGCATATGTAAATGGCGAGGTAATTACAATAGATGGTGGAGAGTGGCTTCAGGATGCAGGACAACTTGCTTTCTTAGACCAAGTAAAGCCAGAAGAATGGGATATGCTAGAGAAAATGACGAAGGCTGCAAAAGGTAGCTAGCATGCGCTACTTTTTAGCTTCTTTGTCTTTGGTTAGTATACTCTCGTGCACTAAAATTGCAGAGTACAACTATGATCTTCAAGGCCATAGAGGTTGTAGAGGTCTCTTGCCTGAGAACTCCATTTCTTCTATGTTAAAAGCTTTAGAGCTTGGAGTTACTACTTTGGAGATGGATGTAGTAGTTAGTTCAGATTCTGTTTTACTTCTTTCACATGAACCTTTTCTTTCTTCTGAAATCTGTTTAGACCAAGAAGGAAATAGGATTCATCCGGAAGAAGAATCTAGCTTCAATTTATATAAGATGAAGTATACTGAGATTCAAAACTACGATTGTGGCTCTTTGGCACAGTCTCGTTTTCTTGAACAAATCGCATCCAAATTAAGTAAGCCTAGATTATCAGATGTCATTTCTAATTCTGAAGCCTTTGCGCGTTACAAAGGCAGAAAATTGCCCTTCTATTCCATTGAGATTAAATCTACTCCAGGTGGAGACGGAATATTTCATCCAATACCGGGGGAATTTGTGGAACTACTGATGAAAACAGTTTCAAGTTTTGATTTAAAAGAACGGTTAATTATACAGAGTTTTGATTTACGTGTTTTAGAATATCTGCATGAAAAATACCCAGAAGTTAAAACAGCCTACCTAGTGGAAGAATCTGCTGGTCTTTCAAAAGACCTAGAAATGTTGACTTTTAAGCCCACTGTCTACAGTCCATATTTTGAATTTGTTGATGAATCTATGATTATGGAGTGTCATGAAAGAGGAATAAAAATTATTCCTTGGACTGTAAATGATCTAAGTATTGCGAATAAACTTTTGAGAACTGGGGTAGATGGATTAATAACAGATTATCCAGATCGGATTCATTAGAGAATCCTATTTAATTTTCATCAGTTTATTCACTCGGAGAATTCCTTCTTTAGAGGGAGTGTGATTGGGTCTCATAACCAGAACCTCTTTGTAGTCCAGGAGGGCATTGCTTACATCGCCCAGCATTTCTGCGGTATAGGCTCTTCCATAGTGTGCCTTATAATTCCTTGGAGCAGCCTCTATAGACCGACTAAATTGAATTCTAGCTTTGTCGTAAAGCTTTAATTCTGTTAGAACATATCCAAGGTTATAATAGCTATCGGCATCCTGAGGATTCAACTTGATTGCTGTTTCATAGGAAGCCATAGCTTTGTTCCAATCTTTTTTGGCCATATAGAAAACACCCTTTTTAAAGTGGATATCGGCTCTACTTGGATCTAGTTTTAAAATATTGTCGTAGTAGGCGAGCGCAAGACTGTCTTTTCTTTGAGCGAATATGTAACCCAACATATCCAGGGCCTCTATATAATCGTTTTTTAGATCTACTGCTTGTTGAAAATATGGAATAGCCTGAGTGGTATCGTTATTCAAGGCACGGATTGCCATTCCTTTTAAGAAAAAACCTTCGGGTCTATTCTTGTCAATCTGAATAAGTTCATTTGAGATCTTAAGCGCTTCTCTATTTAGGGCAAGAGTAAGTTGAAGTTCGGCTAGATGTATTCTACATTCAATTTCTTGAGGAAAATTTTGAACACATTTTTTCCAAACCCTATTTGCGGCTTGACTTCTATTGGTCATTAAAAGTAAAACACCTCGCATGTCTAATACGCGAGAATCGAGACTATCTATTTCAGAGGCTATTTGAAGATAATGCTTTGCATAGGCATAGTTCTTTTCTTCTAAATTCTTACCCGCTAAGTCACAGAGTTCATCCAGAGAAAGATCAGATGAACCCTGATAATAGCCTGTGCTCGCATCTAAGGTATCTTGAAGAAGTAAGCTGTCATTTCCGCTTTCATTCATGTTATTCTTTTCGTCAGCGGGTGTAGAAACACAGCCAATTAAAATAAGACCAAGAAAAAAGGGGAGAATGAATTTTGCCATAAGATTATTTTAAGCTTGCCACAATTTTAATTTCAATTTCTTCCGCGAGTTCCGGATTGTCTTTTAATATCTGCTTAACGGAGTCTCTACCTTGTCCAAGTCGGGTTTCACCGTAGCTAAACCATGATCCGCTTTTCTTTACAATTTCTTGTTCAACTCCAAGGTCAATTACCTCTCCAATTTTTGAAATCCCTTCACCGTACATAATATCAAATTCAGCTTGACGGAAAGGCGGTGCTACTTTGTTTTTAACCACTTTTACTCTTGTACGGTTGCCAACAATACTATCGCCATCTTTGATCTGACCAATTCTTCTAATGTCTATACGTATAGAGGAATAAAATTTCAAGGCATTTCCACCCGTGGTAGTTTCAGGGTTTCCAAACATAACGCCTATTTTCTCTCTTAGTTGGTTTATAAAGATGCAGCAGCAGTTGGTTCTTGAAATGGTAGCGGTTAGTTTCCTTAGAGCTTGACTCATTAAGCGAGCCTGTAAGCCCATTTTAGAGTCACCCATTTCGCCTTCTATTTCACTCTTTGGAGTTAGAGCTGCTACTGAATCGATCACGATTAAGTCGATCGCTCCAGAACGAATAAGATTGTCGGCTATTTCTAAAGCCTGTTCGCCATTGTCGGGCTGACTGATGATTAAGTCTTCCGTTTTAATTCCTAATTTCTCGGCATAAACACGGTCAAAGGCATGCTCTGCATCTATAAATGCAGCTATTCCTCCAGCTTTCTGAACCTCCGCAATGGCGTGTAGGGTAAGTGTGGTTTTACCCGAAGATTCTGGGCCATATATTTCAACAATTCGTCCCTTTGGATAGCCACCAATGCCAAGGGCAATATCAAGGGCAATTGATCCAGATTGAATAACTTCTACTTCTACAACAGGCGAATCACCCATTCTCATCACTGCTCCCTTACCGTAGGTTTTATCCAACTTGTCCATGGTAAGTTTAAGCGCTTTTAACTTTTCGGAATTGTCATTTTTATCAGTTGCCATAATGCAAACAATCTATTTATAATTAAGGGTTAAAAATACTCTATCCAAACAAGTAGGCGTGGATCAAAAAAAGACGAATTCCGTATAAAAGGCGAATAGTTTTCAACATACCTAAAGAGAATGTCTTGCTTTTGATTATAAATTTTAAACGAAGAACAGCACTTACCTTATCTCAAAAGAATCGAGGACGGGCCCTTGAGTTTCTTCATATTTTATCCGGTCAACTCGAGATTTAGTAGGGCCAGATTGCAGCCACTCTTTCCATTCAGCCAATTGAATGTCGCTACCTTGGGCTATGCCGCTAACGCTGCCATTTTCTTCGTTTTTTATCCAACCATGAATTCCAATTTCTTTTGCTCTCTCCTGAGAAGATTTTCTAAAAAAGACACCCTGTACTTTCCCTACAACATTAAAAACTAGTGTTTTCAAGCTAGAATTGGGTTTGGAGCAGTTATGGAGTCTACATCCATATTAACCCTTTCAGCCAGTTTCTTAAGGCTCAACATGCAATGTGCATGTTCTTTTCTACACTCTAACAGAAGTACAAATAGGTAGTTTTGAAGTTCGTGAATAGCAGGCTTTATCGAAATGCTTTCAAGTAGGTCTAAGGTCTTGTGAATTTGAGATAATAATTTATCATCTGCATTCACCCTGTCAAAAGATTCAATCAAGTTGTGTATTCTATTTGTCGCAAGGAAGGCAATCTTTTCTTCGTTCAATCTCAGATCCCAACGCTTAACCTCCTGAATCTTCTCTTCTAACTCGTTTATATTGAAGTGATTGATATCTCGTTTTAGGAGGTCTTCAATATAATAGTTGTTTACTGTTTCCAGATTTTGAATGAGTAGAGGAGGAATGGTAAGTCGATTGTTCTTCATGACATTCATGAGGCTATACGTTCTATCGTTTATTTTCTCATAAGATGTGAGAGCCATTTGAATATTTTTTTCCAAAACCCTGTTGAGCATATTCATTTGCTCATCTAACATTAAGTCATAGAAAGAGAAGCCCTTATCTGTAAAGTGTCTTTTAATGAGGTCGATGGTAACAGAGAGGTTGCCATTGTTAAAAGCCTTTTGAATGTCGTCTGCAACAAGTTTAAAGTGATGCTCAGTCATACTATCGCTTGTATTGCCAATCAGATGGTGATTGCCTAAGTAGAGAATGGCAAAACTAAAGTGCTTGGTACTCAAAGTTATATTGGAGTTCACTTTGGTTCGTCCCACTGCAAGCATTTGAATACCAGCCCTATATCGCTTCAAGTCTTCGCTGATACACTCATAATTCAG
>CALCFH010000276.1 GCA_937900215.1 uncultured Cryomorphaceae bacterium | reverse complement strand
CATTGCCATGTTCAATGATATGGAAGCGAGTGGGATGAAAATGGACTTCATTACATTTGAAATTACCTCTATTTCCGATGTGAAAAAATCGGGGGCTGAAAAATTTGCTTTGGTGCGCTATCTATCTGAATTCACCTTAGAATTCATAACAGAAGAATATCATACAGAGGAGATAATGAGTATGATGTTGAAAAGTTTTCAAACGAATTATGGCGCTGAGAACGTGGAGTATTTCGCCGAAGAGTTCCGCTTTAAGATTAAAGGCAACAAGCAAATATTTGCTGTGGCAGAAAAAAAAGGGAGCGAATGGAAGTTCATCGAATACACCGCTGACAATGCATCAAAGATGGATTTATTCATTCCAGATGAGGTGCGCAATGCACTTCTAGCGGAGTAATAGGTCTTTATTTCATTGCCAATGGCTAGCGAATTCTTGTTTGCACACCCTAGATTCTTTGTTTCATAGGCTGCTGTACTTCTAGTAGAAAAGAAAATACAGCTATCTCAAGTCTGAAGCTACATTCGTTGGTGAGTAGGGGAGTTGAAATTCCAATCCTTTTCTCAGCAGCACCGAAATAACTGCCTTGTATATTCGCGCTATGAACACAGCCGCACGCATTGCTCGCCTTCTGCAAATAGAAGAACACAAGGTTTCCAATACGCTAAGTTTATTGGATGAAGGGGCAACTATACCCTTTATTTCTAGGTATAGAAAAGAGCGTACAGGCGGCTTAGATGAAGTGCAAATTCAATCTATAAAAGACGCGCAGAGGGAGATTGTAGAACTCGAAAAGCGCCGTGCTTTTATCATTGAAGCAATTCATAAGCAAGATGCACTCACCGCCGATTTGAAAGCGCATTTACTGAATTGCAAGAGTCTTGTAGAGTTAGAAGATGCCTATTTGCCTTTTAAGGCCAAGCGTAAAACCAAAGCCGAAATAGCTCGAAAAAGAGGACTAGAGCCGCTCGCTGCCGCTCTGATGAAGCAGAATGTAGAAAATCTAGATTATTTGGCTAAGCCCTATATAAAGGGAGAGGTGTCGGATATAGAAATGGCGCTCGCTGGCGCTCGCGATATTATAGCAGAGTGGATAAACGAACGCGCCGCTGTGCGGGATATAGTGCGAAGGGAGTTTGAACATGCGGCTTTGATTCGAACCAAAGTGGTAAAAGGCAAAGAGGAGGAAGACTCTAAGTTTCGCGATTATTTCGACTTCGAAGAGCCTTTAAAAAGAAGTCCGGGACATAGAATTCTAGCCATGCTCCGGGCAGAGCAAGAGGGAGTTATTCGCTTGAACTTGGGGCCGGATCAAGAATCTACCATTCAAAGAATAGAACGCTATTTCATTCGAAATAGAACCGCTGCTTCAGAGCAGTTAGAGCTAGCCATAGCCGATGCTTACAAAAGATTGCTAAAACCCTCTATTGAAACCGAGTTTAGACAAGCGGCAAAGCAAAAAGCAGATGCCGAAGCCATTGCCGTATTTGCAGAAAATGTGCGTCAATTGCTGTTGGCCCCTCCGCTGGGCTCAAAGCGAATCTTGGCCATAGATCCCGGATTTAGAACGGGTTGCAAGCTGGTTTGTTTGGATGAGCAAGGCGCTTTGCTGCACAACGAAACCATTTATCCGCATCCACCCCAAAACGAGAAAGGAAAAGCCGCCGCCAAAATCAGCAATTTGGTTCAAGCGTATAAAATAGATGCCATTGCCATTGGAAATGGAACGGCGGGGAGAGAGACAGAGACTTTTATTCAATCGGTACGACTACCTGCAGGAACCGAGGCCTATGTGGTGAATGAAAATGGGGCTTCCATTTATTCTGCCTCTTCCGTAGCTCGTGCTGAATTTCCAAATTACGATGTAACAGTTCGAGGTGCAGTGTCTATTGGAAGAAGGCTAATGGATCCATTAAGTGAACTGGTTAAAATAGAGCCCAAGGCCATTGGTGTAGGGCAGTATCAGCACGATGTAGATCAGAAACAACTGAAAGAAAAACTTGATCTAACGGTTGAAAGCGCTGTAAACCACATTGGGGTTAACCTCAATACCAGCAGCGAGCATCTTTTGCAATACGTAAGCGGCATTGGTCCGAAACTCAGCCTGGCCATTGTGAACCACAGAAGAAAAAACGGAGCGTTTCAGTCGCGCAAAGAAATTTTGGAAGTAGCCGGACTTGGTGCCAAGGCCTTTGAGCAATGTGCGGGTTTCTTGCGCATTCCAGAATCTAAAAATCCACTCGACAATTCTGCGGTGCATCCAGAAAGCTATTGGATTGTAGAGAAGATGTGCAAAGACCTTAAGGTGGAAGTGAGTTCTCTATTGCGGAACAACACTTTGCTCAGCAGCCTAGAATTGGGGCGCTATACCAATGAGGAAGTAGGGCTTCCCACGCTCAAAGACATTGTTGAAGAATTGCAAAAACCGGGAAGGGATCCAAGAGGCAAAGCCAAATTATTTGAGTTTTCTAAAGAGGTAAGAAGCATTAGCGATCTCAAAGTGGGGATGATTTTACCCGGAATAGTGACCAATATTACCCGTTTTGGAGCCTTTGTAGATGTGGGAGTAAAGCAAGACGGATTGGTGCATCTGAGTCAAATGGCCGATCGTTACGTAAGCGATCCAACCGAAATCGTAAAACTCAATCAGACGGTAAAGGTGAAGGTTTTGGAAGTAGATGCCCAAAGAAAGCGCATTGCTTTTAGCATGAAAGGCCTGGACTAAGAATACTTTCGGGCTAGAAGAAGGAAATGGGTTAAAGTGTCGTCTAAGCATATATCACCCAAAATCCAAGCATTGAAGAAGCTCATACTATTCATCAGCCTTTCTTTTTTCTCCATTAAAGGAAGTGCCCAGGCCTTTTACGATTTAAACAGCATTCAAACCATAGAGATTACTTTTGCTCAGAGCAATTGGGATGCCTTGCTCGATGCTGAAAAGGCGGGAAACGACGGCTATATTATGGCTCAAAGTGTCTCTATTAATGGAACTATTTTCGATAGTGTAGGAGTAAAGTACAAGGGAAATAGTACCTACAATCCCAATCAAACTAAGAATCCCTTTCACATAGAGCTCGATACCTATAAAGATCATATTTACGAAGCTTATACGGATATCAAATTAAGCAATGCTTACAACGATCCTTCTTTTGTTCGGGAGGTATTGTCTTATCAGATCTTGAGGCAATATATGGATGCCCCCCTTTCTAATTATGCGAACGTATATGTAAACGGCAACTTAATTGGACTTTATAGTAGCTCTGAAGCAGTGGGTAAGAAGTTCTTGACAAGTAGATTTGCATCTAAACGAAATACTTTCATTAAGTGCAACCCTCCTGCAGGGGCCGGACCGGGTACTACGGATTATCCTAGTTTGGTTTATCTAGGGCAAGACAGCAGTCAATACTATGCTGCCTATGAAATGAAGTCGGATGCTGGATGGAAGGAGCTAATCAACCTCTGCGACACATTGTCCAACCAATTGTCTGCCATAGAATCCATTCTAGACGTTGACCGTGCATTGTGGATGCTGGCTTTCAACAATGTTCTTGTGAATTTAGATAGTTATTCTGGAGCCTTTGCCCAGAACTACTATTTGTACAGAGATGATAATCAGAGATTCTTGCCCATAGTGTGGGACCTAAACGAATCTTTTGGTCGTTTTTCTATGACGGGCACAGGCAATTTGAGCACTACCCAACAAAAGCAGCAAATGAGTCATCTACTGCACAGTACAGACGCGGGTTTTCCACTTATAAAGCAACTCTTAAGCGTGCCCATGTACAAGCGAATGTATTTGGCTCATATCAAGACCATGATTCAAGAGAATTTTGCAGATGGCAGTTATTTAAACACAGCACAGAACTTGCAAACACTCATTGATGCTTCTGTTCAAACCGATGGAAATAAGTTTTATACCTATGCCAATTTCACGTCTAATTTAATGTCGGATGTAACTACTGGTGGCGGAGGCCCCGGTCCAGGTGGATCAGCAACCCCTGGCATTGGAAACCTCATGAATGCTAGAAGCGCCTATTTGTTGGCGCAATCTGACTTCACTCAAACAGAACCAAGCATATCTACGGTTCTGGCTTCCAACATAACTCCAAGCATTGGACAAACAGTAACAATAACGGCAGACATCACAAATGAGAATGCGGTGTATCTAGGTTATAGAAATGCATCCTCTTTGGGCTTCAGTCGTATTCCAATGTACGACGATGGAATGCACAATGATGGAGCAGCCAATGATGGTGTTTACGGAGTAGACTTAATGGTAAGCAGTCCTACTATTCAATATTATATCTATGCTGAAAACAGTTCTATTGGGAAGTTCTCTCCCGCTAGAGCAGAACATGAGTTTCATTTGATAAATGCAATAGGGCAATTGGTAATCAATGAGTTTATGGCGGATAATGACAATGTTATTGCCGACCAAAATGGGGGGTACTCTGATTGGATAGAGCTG
>CALCFH010000275.1 GCA_937900215.1 uncultured Cryomorphaceae bacterium | reverse complement strand
GTGATATGAATGGATATGGTCCATTTTTGACAGGCAATTTTTGGTTCAATTTATACTGGACACTATTCTGTGTCATTCTCCTTTACTTCGCATATGGCTTTTATTTTAGAGGAAGGGAGAAGGGAAAAAAACGATGGAATGATTTCTTCCACCGACTTAAAACGGTACGTACTTCTTTTGGTATTGTCATCTTTCTTTTTGTACTAACAGCAAGCTTTGTTTTTTACAATACCCAGGTAATCAACGATTATGACACACAGAAGGTAAGTGAGCAAAAGCAACTAGACTATGAACTAACATACAAGAAATACGAAGGTCTCCCAACGATTTCATACTATAATTTAGAGTATGATCTGAGTTTGTTTCCACACGAAAGAAATCTCGATGCACATATTCTCTGTTACGGATACAACCGAAGCGGTGAGACCATCTCTGAATTGCATTTCACAGACGGTGGATTCTCAGACAGCTTGGTCATTATCGTTCAAAATGGTAATCAAACCTTAAGAGATAGAAGATTGGGCTACCGTATATTCAAATTGGATCCGCCTTTGCAAAATGGCGATTCAATTTTAATCACGGTTGATAATAAGGTCATTAACCGTGGTTTTGAAAACGAAGTCAGTCTCACTTCCGTAACTCAAAACGGAAGCTTCTTTAACAATTCTGATCTACTTCCAAGTCTAGGCTATCAATCAGACTACGAGATTTCCGATAAGAATAAAAGGAAGAAAAAAGAGCTTCCTGCTAAAAATCGATTGCCCGTATTAGACCCTAGCGATTCTCTAACCCGAATGTCAAATTATATTGATGCCGAATGGGTTGCCATGAAGGCAAGGATTAGTACTGAACTTGATCAAATTGCCATAGCACCTGGAAGCCTAAAGAAAGAATACACCGAAGGCGAAAGAAGGTATTTTGAATATGAGCTAGATCATAAAGCATTGAACTTCTTCTCCTTTATGTCGGCTCGATATGAAGTTGCTCGTGAAAAATGGAATGGAATAGACTTAGAGGTTTATTATATCCCAGAACACAGTTACAATGTGGAGAACATGAAAACCAGCCTAAAAAAGTCGCTCGCCTATTATACTAGAGAGTTTGGACCCTATTTTCAAAAACAAGCTCGAATCATTGAATTCCCGCGTTATTCAAGCTTCGCCCAAGCGTTTGCTGGAACCATGCCCTACAGTGAAGGAATAGGATTCATTTACGATCTGCGCGAAGTGGAAGAGGATAAAATTGATATGGCTTTCTATGTAGTAGCGCATGAAATGGGACATCAATGGTGGGCGCATCAATTGGTTGGTTCTGCTATGCAAGGCTCTGAAATGATGAGCGAAAGCTTTTCTCAGTACAGTGCTTTGATGGTTATGGAAGAAGAGTACGGCAGAGATAAGATGAAGAAGTTCTTGAAATATGAAGCCGATAGATACTTGAGAGGAAGAAGTTCAGAAAGAGAGGCTGAACGTCCTCTAATGAAGGTAGAACGCCAAGGATATATTCACTATCCCAAAGGCAGTCTGGTGATGTATTACCTCAAAGAAATGATTGGAGAAGAAAAGGTAAACGAAGCTTTAAAAAGTTTGATACATACCTTCGCGTATCAAGAGCCTCCTTATGCTACCTCGCAAGATGCTGTGGATGCCTTTCGCAAAGTAACTCCTGACAGTCTTCAATATATTATTACGGACTTATTTGAAGACATTACCCTTTTCTCAAATAGAGTTGATTCGGTTTTTGCAAAATCAAATGGAGATGAATATGAGGTGCTCTTTACCACATTGAGTGAAAAAGTAAAGGCCGATTCGCTTGGTGGAGAAACAACTGTAGATATCTCCGATTATATAGACATTGCCGTTTTTGGTGTAGCAGATGGAGATGGTTTAGGAAAGCCTTTAGTGTACAAAAGGGTTAAAATCGATAAAAACGAAAACACTTATAGATTTACTGTGGCTGAAAAACCCGGATCGGTAGGCATAGATCCGTATAATTACCTTATAGATCGCGTTCCAGATGACAATACCAAATCTGTTACTGCCATCGACTAGATTAAGCCCTATTGCGCTCTAGCAGTGTGGTGATGCAAATCACAATTGAACTGACGAACATATCGCAACTTTGCAAAGAATTAGAAAATAAAACAACATGATTGTAGAACAAATTTATACCGGTTGCCTTGCTCAGGGGGCATATTATATAGAATCGAATGGCGAAGCCCTAATTATTGATCCTCTGCGTGAAACGGCAGATTACATAAAGAAGGCTGAGAAAAACAAGGCTAAAATTAAATACGTTCTTGAAACGCATTTTCATGCCGACTTTGTTTCCGGACATGTTGATTTAGCCTCAAAAACAGGCGCAACAATAGTCTTTGGTCCAAATGCAGCGCCTAGTTTTGAAGCGCATATCGCTCAAGATGGAGAAATACTTTCGCTAGGCGATATTAGAATTAAGGTATTGCATACTCCTGGACATACGATGGAGTCTACTACTTTTTTACTCCTAGATGAAAGCGGAAAGGAATATGCAATATTTACAGGGGATACACTCTTTATTGGCGATGTTGGAAGACCCGATCTAGCTGTGAAATCGGATTTAACGCAAGAAGATTTAGCTTCTCATCTATTCGATAGTCTAAGAGATAAAATTATGACTCTCCCTGATGATGTATTGGTTTATCCAGCTCATGGCGCGGGTTCTGCTTGTGGTAAAAACATGAGCAAAGAAACTTGGGATACATTGGGCAACCAGAAAAAGAATAACTATGCTCTTAGAGCCAATATGAGCAGAGAAGAGTTTATTAAAGAGGTAACAGACGGATTGCTGCCCCCTCCATTCTACTTCCCTTTAAATGTTGGAATGAATAAAACAGGCTATGATTCTTTTGATTCAGTCATGAAAAGAGGATTAATAGCATTAAATCCTGCTGAGTTTGAAGCGGCAGCCAATGCTACTTCTGCCCTTATCTTAGACACTCGCAAGCCCGCTGATTTTGTAAAAGGCTTTATTCCAAATTCTATTTTTATTGGAATTGATGGCGGATTTGCTCCTTGGGTTGGAACGCTCATTCCAGACATCAAGCAAGAAATTCTTATTGTAGCCGATGAAGGCCGGGAGGAAGAGGTGATCACACGCCTTTCGAGAGTAGGCTATGATTACACTATTGGTTTCTTAAAAGGTGGATTTGAAAGCTGGAAAGACGCTGGAAGAGAAGTGGATAGCATTGAGAGTATAACTGCAGAAACCTTTGAACAATTATCACTGAAGGATAATTTACAGGTTGTAGATGTTCGCAAGTCATCTGAATACGCCAATGGGCATGTAAAAAATGCAATTTTACTTCCTTTAGATAGTTTAAATCAAGAAATAGCTTCTTTTCCGACAGGCGATTCCAAAAAATTCATTCATTGCGCTGGAGGCTATCGCTCTGTAATTGCAGCGAGCATACTTAAGGCTAGAGGCTTTTCAAAATTGGTTAACATTGAAGGTGGATTTGCAGAAATTAAAAAAACGGGCCTTGAAATTGAGGTTTCAAAAGAAGCCACTAGCTGTTCTAATTCTTAATATATTTTCTTTCGAGTCCGTGCTCAGTTTTAGTGGGTACGGACTTTTTTAATTCATTTTAGAAAAGAGCTCAATTTCAGACTCTTGTCTTCCAATTTTTCTTGCTTCCACTTTTATATGTCTCTTCTCTTCTTCTGTTAAATGCCAACTGAGAGAGACTTCATCGGCATTGGTAAGCAGATAATAGTCTTTTATAAGAGGCTTTATTGGAAAGCACTGCATCACTCTATTTTTCAATTCAACCTTATTAAAGGTTTGGAGATTGGAGAAAGACTTCACTACTCCATCAACAGGTCTCAACCACTGTCCAAATAATCCAGCATTATTGGGTTCTACCACTACTCCCTCAGGCCTATCGCCGCGGAAACGCAAGATCAAAACAGAGGAGCAATTCGCTTCAATCCAAGGAGACAGTTTGTCTAAAAAACGGATAGAAAACTCAAATCCATCATTATCGCGAACACCTGCATCAATGATATCCAACTGAGGTTTTGAAGGCAGCTGAACTAAAGGCGTGATATAGGGAAAAGTGGCGCTCATTCTCAATGCTGTAATTAAGGGTAAATCTTTAGCTCCATGGTTTTTAAACATCCTACCAAACTCAACTCCATCTATCTCTTCCACCTTCATGGGAAGGTCAAGCGCACTACCTAAAAACGAAACCGGACTAGCACAGATCATTAGTTTTCTACCATCATTCACTAAGGTCGGAGACAATAAAGTAATAGGCAGATCTGCACTTTTTTCCCTTTCTT
>CALCFH010000274.1 GCA_937900215.1 uncultured Cryomorphaceae bacterium | reverse complement strand
GGATATAATAACTAGCTCTTCACTCAATCGCTTTAAAACCCTTGGGTCTTTCCAAACCTGCTCCTCCATTTTTCTGCAATTAACACATCCCCAACCAGTGAAATCCAATAAAACGGGCTTTCCAACACTCTTTGCATAGGCCATTCCTTGATCAAAATCATGAAAACAATTTAGACCAAAAGGACAATGTTCGGGATCTGCCCCTTCTGGAATAAAAGCATCGCTACTATTGTTTGTAACAGAACCTGAAGAACCAGAAATACCATTTGGAGATTCACTATAGAACATTGGAGGCGGGAAACCACTAATGATGTTCAGGGGCGCTCCCCATAATCCTGGCAATAGATACATTGTAAAAGACCCAAAGAAGATAGCAAAAATCAAACGTGGAACGCTCACTCTTTCTATGGGACTGTCATTGGGAGTTCTAAAAGTGCCCAATAAATACAGTGTAAGCAATAAGAAAATACCAATCCAAATGGCAATAAACAGCTCTCTTTTGAGTAGACCAGCCTGCCAAGTCATATCGGCGGTGCTCAAGAATTTGAAGGCGAAGGCCAGCTCTAAGAAACCTAGACTTACTTTCACTGTATTCAACCATCCTCCAGATTTTGGCAGACTATTCATCCAACCTGGAAAGGCCGCAAAGAGCGCAAAAGGAATGGCTAGGGCAAGAGAGAATCCAAACATTCCCATTGCGGGCCCAAGTATTTCTCCTTTTGAAGCCGCATCTACAAGTAAGGAACCAATAATAGGACCTGTACACGAAAAACTGACAAGTGAAAGCGTAAACGCCATAAAAAAGATACCTAGTAGGCCGCCTTTATTCGAAGCGTCATCTGCCTTATTCACCCATGAACTTGGAAGCGTAATCTCGAAGGCCCCAAAAAAGGACATAGCGAAAACCACAAAAAGAACAAAAAAAGCTAGGTTAAACCATGGATTTGTTGACAATGCATTTAAGGAAGAGCTATCTCCTGTTACTAGCGTAATGAGCAATCCCAGAACCACATAGATTACAACAATGCTCGTTCCGTAAATAAGTGCTTTCCAAATTCCTTCTGACTTGGTCTTGCTTTGCTTTGTAAAAAAGCTCACCGTTAAGGGAATCATCGGAAAAATGCACGGCATCAAAAGAGCGATCAGGCCTCCTCCAAAACCCAATAAAAAAATACCCCATAACGAACTCGTCTCTTTGCCTTCAATGTCTTTGGCAACAAATGCATCCGAATCTTCTGTTTTGTTTAGCGTATTGGCCGAAGAATACTCTTCATCTTGATTATCAGCCACTTCCTCAGTATGCTCTTCTACAACTTCTTGTGTTTTTAGAGCTGTTTCTTCTTCAGAACCATAGGAAGGCTTATCCTTCTTTATTGCCCTTTCTATTTCTTTTTCAACTTCTTTTTCAACTGCTTTCGCTCCCTTAATTTTGAAACTAAACTCAACGTATTTAGGTGGAAGGCACTGCGTTTCATCACATACCATGTACTCCAATTCACCTGATAGCTCAAAATCCTTCAAAGCCAAAACATCAATGGTTTGGGTAAAAATCGCCTTGCCATTGAAGTATTTCAATTGCATATCAAAATTCGGATCGAATTCTACAACCGATTTAGATTCTTTTGTTTTACCCACCAACTTATAATTGGCAGAAGGATTGAAAGTGAAGCTCGTAGGAATGGGGCCACCATCTGCAATATCTTGGGAATATAAATGCCAATGATCTTCTATAGAAGCTTCGAGAATCAGGTCAACCTTATTGACTTCTTTCGAAGTCTTGGTAGAAAACTTCCACTTAACCGGATCAAAAATCTGCGCATCAATATTTGATGAGAAGAACAAAAACACATAGAGTAGACCCATCATAAGGGCCGATTTCTTTACTAATTTCATTGAAATACTTCTTGGGTTAAACGTACGAAATAAGCTTTGGATGTTTGATCATTCGCGGCAAATCTCCTGTCAATTCTATATCCAGCTATCCAAACCACACTATCAGCACTTGTGAGTAACCAAATGTTCTTCTTTTCTAGTAGACTTAAACCTTTCTCATTCAGATAATCACTAATTTTTTTTGAGCCTTTCATTCCAATAGGAAAAAACCGATCGCCGTTCTGCGGATGCCTCCAATATAGCGGTTTAACAAGCTTATCTAAATCAATATAGGCCATCATTGGATC
>CALCFH010000273.1 GCA_937900215.1 uncultured Cryomorphaceae bacterium | reverse complement strand
GACAGTCACTTTTCCATCCGCTACTTCTCTCCTAAAATGGAAATTCCACTCTGTGGGCATGCCACTTTGGCCGCATCTAAAGTGCTCTTTGAAAAATATCCCGATTGGAATTCCATTCTGTTTCAGACAACAGAAAATATAGAATTGCCTATTTCACGAATTGGGAAGCAAATTGAAATGAATTTCCCAGTCTATGAAATCTCATCGGCAACCGCTGCTGCTCCCCTTCTCGAAGCTTTGGGAATAGATGCCATTTTCTAGTTAAGACCTTTTCTGCGCTATTCTGAAATACTAAAGACATCGATACCTATGACCTTCAAAAAGAAATTCTTCCCTCTTGCTCTCACAACGCCAATGTTGTTATTGCTTCTTTTCTCTTGCCAAGAGAAGAAACCAAAACCCACGAATGTAGAAGCCTATGCAGACGTTCAGATTGCAGGAGCTATGAAAGATGTTATGTGGAAAGGAAAGTTGGGTGCAACGCTAGTCTTTGACAGTCTAATTGGTAAACCCGGATTATACGGATTAGGTCCTGAAAGCTATCTAACAGGGGAGTTATTACTAAAAGATGGCGTATTGTTTACTTCTAGAGTAGGTGCTGATTCGTCTATTGAAATGACTAAAAATACCTCTACCTCAGCCCCTTTCTTTGTTTATACGGAAGTAAATGAGTGGGAAAGCTCTACTCTTCCAAACTCCATTAAGAACGGTAAACAGCTTGAAGAATATTTAAATGAACGCAGCAAAGATTTAAAAAGGCCTTTTGCCTTTCGCTTGGAAGGCAAGATTGTCGA
Source organism: uncultured Cryomorphaceae bacterium (assembly GCA_937900215.1). GTDB lineage: Bacteria > Bacteroidota > Bacteroidia > Flavobacteriales > Schleiferiaceae > RFXV01. Next base: position 1,639 of record CALCFH010000273.1, on the reverse strand, counting down.
GGCCGCCATTCACATTCAAAATTTACCCAAGGGCAGTACGGTTTCTTCTCCAAAGGAAGCCCATCAAGGTCAGGTCAATTACAGCCTAGAGAATGAAAGTGTTGAGATTGTGGGTTTCTTTTCTACTGAGCATCAAGGTGTTTTTACCCACCACGACTCCTTTTTACATATGCATCTCATTAGCCAGGATGAAAGCAAAATGGGACATATAGACTCGTTGGAAATAGATGAAATGAGCTTGTTCCTTCCAAAAAAATAGTCACTTCTACAATGGATTTAAGACACTAATCTCTTGACTTTGCATCACCTATTTTTCTCTACAAAAATGAAATCCAAAGCTACTCTTTATTGCCTTTTACTTCTTGTGGCTTTCGCTTGCAACACAAAGAAACCAAATGAAATAACCATTGGCATTCAAGCATTTGGAAGTATAAAGAGTGAAATAGTAGACAGTGTTGCAAAAAGCATAAAGGAGGTATACGGCTTTAAAACCATTCTACTTCCCACACAGAGTTTACCAAAGAAGGCCTTTGTGAACAGTAAGTCGCCGCGCTATAGAGCCGATACTCTTTTGCGCATTCTTAAATTCCAACAGCCAGACACCATCGATTTCACCATTGGCCTGCTCGATAAAGATATGTCTACAACCAAAAAAGATAGATGGGGAAACATACTAAAGCCAGAAAGCAAGTATCTCGACTGGGGTGTTTTTGGCTTAGGATATCGTCCAGGTCCTTCTTGTGTTGTTTCCACCTTCCGATTTAAAACCGCAGATAAAATTCTGTTCTATAAAAGATTGAAGAAAATTTCGATGCACGAAATAGGTCATAACCTAGGTTTACCCCATTGTGAATTTTCAGAAAAATGCGTAATGCGTGATGCCGCAGAAACCATTCGTACCATAGATCAGGTAGAATTGAGTCTTTGCTCCAAATGCAAAGGTCGGATTTTATAAATTGAGGCCGTGTAAAGCCGACAGCCACACCCATTTATTATTAGAAAGCTCTTATTAAATCTCACTGCTTTTGGCGCTATCTTTCGAAGATGAAACGCTGCGTCACTTCCAAAATACTGGGGCTCTCCCTACTTTTTCTTCTTTCAGGAAGATGGGTGAAAGCGCAAGATATCAGAATATTTAGGCTAGATTTTATCGAAGATAATCCTGAGACAACCATTGTATTTTCTTCTTTTTCAGATGTATATCGCCTAAGCGATCATCCGGATTCTGCCGCTCTTCCTGATACCCTGTTGGATTATAATGCACCAATATATCTGGAACTTACCGATTCTTACCGTTGGCGTTTTCTCGATGGGGTTGGTTTGAAAGAATCAGACTTTCTTTATGCGTATAATTACGAAAGCGACTCTTTGCTTTCTTTTCGCATTAAAGACTTGAAAGTTATAGCCGTACTCAACGTGTATTCTCGAGGCGGGAAGGATAGGCACGAGCCATATGAATATAAGATTGGTTTACAATTAGATATTGAAGATCTTAACGAACTTGATTCCTTTTACAACCACGTATTGGTCTGTACAGGTAAAACCAGTCCGTTTAGCAAAGGCAAAATGCAAAGGGTACAGTGGGAAAAGGATGAGGAAAATCCTTTCCCAGAGCACTACCCTACACTTACATTGGAAG
>CALCFH010000272.1 GCA_937900215.1 uncultured Cryomorphaceae bacterium | reverse complement strand
AGCAGGAAGGTAAAGGCATGGATGAAATTGAATCCACAACTAAAGCATTGGCATATCGATGCAAATCTTCCGCATCCAGATATTTTTGAATCGCTTACTGCTTCCTTGGTTTTAGAACCTACACACTTTTTCAGATTGGCAGTAGACAGACTTCCAACCGAAACCTCCCAATATTCAGCTCAATTGAGCAGCCAAGCCAACAGCAGGGCAAAGCACAGTAGAGACTTTGAGGAATCGGCTGTATTCTCTGATTTTAAAGTAGTTGGAAAGCTAATGAGGTCATTGCCAAAAGGAAGTCATTTGTTCAATGGAAACAGCAGTCCGGTGCGCTACATTCAACTGTTTCCGCAGAGAAAAGATTTGTTTCATTTAGGCAATAGGGGCGTAAGCGGAATTGATGGATTGAGCTCAACAGCTGTAGGTTATGCCATGCAGAGCAACGAAATGGTCATCCTCTTAACAGGCGATTTAGCCTTTTTTTACGATATAAATGCCTATTGGCAAAACACACTTCCATCTAACCTAAAAATTTGTGTGATTAACAACGGAGGCGGTGGAATTTTCAGAATTATACAAGGCCCCTCCAGCACAGACTATTTAGAACCGCATTTTGAAGCCAAGAGCCAAAGAAAAGCTGAGCCGGTGGCCAAGATGTTTTCTATGGACTATTTTAGTGCAGTAGACGAGGAGAGCTTAGACAATTCAATCGAAAAGTGGCTCTCGTCGAACAAGACTGCACTCTTGGAGGTTTTTACGCCTGCAGAGGTGAACGACAAAGTACTGAACAACTATTTTAACTATCTAAAAGATAAGCATGCGTAAATGGGAAACCATAGAATCGTTTGAAGACATTCGATTCGAATTTTACAATGGCATAGCCAAGATTACAATCAACAGACCACACGTCTACAATGCTTTCCGTCCGGAAACCAATATTGAAATGATTCGGGCTATGGACATTGCCCGTGAAAGACAAGATGTACATGTGGTGGTACTTACGGGCGAAGGCGACAAGGCGTTTTGTTCAGGAGGCGATCAGAATGTGAAAGGAGTAGGAGGCTACATTGGAACAGATGGTGTACCCAGATTAAATGTTTTGGATTTACACAAAAAGATTCGCTCCTTGCCCAAGCCAGTCATAGCTGCTGTGAATGGATATGCTATTGGTGGAGGGCATGTATTGCATGTAGTATGTGATCTAACCATTGCCAGTGACAATGCTATTTTTGGTCAAACCGGACCAAAAGTGGGTAGTTTTGATGCCGGCTTTGGCTCTTCTTATTTAGCCAGTCATGTAGGTCAGAAAAAGGCAAGAGAGATTTGGTTTTTGTGCAGACAATACAATGCTCAAGAAGCCCTAGACATGGGATTGGTAAATAAAGTAGTTCCACTAGCTCAGCTCGAAGATGAAGTAGTTGACTGGTGCGAAACCATTATGTTGCGCAGTCCTTTGGCGATCCGTATGATTAAACGTGGCTTAAATGCGGAGTTGGATGGACAGTCTGGAATTATGGAATTGGCTGGAGACGCTACGCTTTTATACTACTTAACCGAAGAAGCTCAAGAAGGTAAGAATGCCTTTTTAGAGAAGCGCAAACCCGATTTTGCTAAGTTCCCGAAATTTCCATGAGTTCTATAAAACCATGGTTGGCCGCGGCGAGGTTGCGAACTTTACCACTGGCCTTTTCTTGCATTATTCTCGGGAATTTTTTAGCGGCAAATGAAGGCTCTTTTGATTGGAGTATTCTAATTCTTAGTCTATTAACAACCTTGTTGTTTCAAGTTCTAAGCAATTATGCAAATGATTATGGCGATGGAGTAAAAGGAACCGACGATCATCGAAAAGGAGAAAAGCGCATGGTTTCAACTGGAATTATCAGTCGTAAATCCATGAAAAGAGCGGTGTACCTTTTAGTGGTCCTTTCCTTTATCTCAGCCAGTCTATTGAGTTATATTGCACTGATAGACAGCGGTTGGACTCTTGTTCTGCTCTTCATAGCTTTGGGTTGCTTAGCCATCTTAGCGGCCCTTTTTTATACCATTGGAGACACTGCCTACGGATATTCAGGCTGGGGCGACTTTTTCGTACTGCTCTTTTTTGGCTGGGTTGGCGTAATGGGAAGCTATTACATCCAAACTGCTCAGCTTTCACTCGATATGCTCATGCCTTCGTCGGCAGTGGGTCTATTGGCAGTGGGCGTTCTGAATCTCAATAATATGCGTGATATTCAATCCGATAAAGTTGCTGGTAAATTTAGCATCCCTGTTCGCATTGGTTTGCCTTGGGCAAAGGCATATCATGTCGCTTTAGTGGTCATTGCATTTGACCTCGCCTTTTTTTATGCCCAAATGAAAGGAGGCGATGTGTGGCGCAATCTATTTCTTCTAACAGCCCCCCTTTTACTTTGGAATCTATCCTCTGTTTTTAAGGCTTGGAAGTCGGAAGACTTTGAACTCTTACTTAAGAGACTTGCTATTACTACTTTGTTATTCAGTATTTTACTTGGATTGGGAATTTATTTATCGCATTGAAAGCACTCTGGAAAAAACACATTCTTCAATTCAAGCGTTCTGCGGGCACCTCTAGAGGAAGCCTGCTACAAAAGCCCAGCTACTTACTCTATTTACAGAAGGAAGGACGCTTGGGTGTAGGTGAATGCAGTTTGCTGCCTGGTTTGAGCATTGACGATAAACCGGATTATGAATCTCAGTTAGACCTCTTTTGCAGTCTCTGGGAGGAAGGAACTTCAGTAGATGAATTGAGATTGCAGTTTCAATTTGCCTGGCCGAGTATTTGGTTTGGCTTTGAAATGGCATTGCTTGAGATTGAGAATAAAGAGGCTGCGATGTTCTTTCCTTCGCTCTTTTCACTCGGCCGTATGGGATTATTAACCAATGGTTTAGTGTGGATGGGCTCAGCAGAATATCAGTGGCAACAATGCGAAATGCTGCTTGAAAAGAAATTTCAATGCATCAAGTTTAAAATTGGAGTAGACTATTTTGATTCCAGTGAAAAGTTGCTTCAAAGACTAAGAGATGCTAATCCAGATATCACCATTCGAGTGGATGCCAATGGAGCTTTTGATTTAAACCTGGCCAAAGCAGTTTTAAAGAGTTTAAAGCGGATGAATGTGCACAGCATAGAACAGCCTTTGGCTGTTGGAAAATGGACGGAAACCAATGAATTGGCATCGGACGATCTCATTCCTATAGCCCTTGATGAAGAATTAATATTTTGCCAAAAGGATAGAAGAGAGGAGCTTATAGAGACAAGCCTTGCCAGCTATATTGTCTTAAAGCCTTCGTTATTAGGCGGATTTAAAAGTTCGGATCATTGGATACGCTTGGCTAAAAAGAGAAAGATAGACTTTTGGATTACTTCGGCCTTGGAAGGAAACATAGGATTGCAAGCCATTGCTCAATACGCAGCAGTTCAGAATATTGATATGCCTCAAGGTTTGGGTACTGGAAGTTTGTACCTGAATAATTTCCCATCAGACTTGGAGATGAGAGGCGAATTTCTTTGGAAGAAAATGGGGGAATAAAAAAACCGCCAGTGGTAGATGGCGGTTTTACAAGAAGTAAGAAAAAATAATTAAGTAATCAGTAACTATACGCTCATTATGCATTTAAGGTTGGGTACTACAGATGAATTTGAGCTCAGTATTTTAAACAGGTCGTTTGTTCTACCAAGGGAAAAAGAAGATTTACGGCGGTTTCTAGAGGGGGTGGAAGAAGCTAAGAGTTTAGTATATTTCTTAGATGGATGGTATTCTTCTTCAGATTATATCTATCAATTCACCTCAGGATCAACGGCCAAGCCGAAGAAAATTGCCCTGGAAAAGCGCAAAATGAT
>CALCFH010000271.1 GCA_937900215.1 uncultured Cryomorphaceae bacterium | reverse complement strand
GCCTTTATTTTGTCCACATTTAGAACCTTTCATTGTATTTTTTTCTTAAAATCCAACTTTTAGATATACTTCAAATTCTATGAATACCCTATCTCTTTTTTTTTGATCTCTTGTTTCTTCAGGCCTTGTTATTTGTTTCAAAGCCCTTTGTCCAACCTGCTTAAAAGATTTATTATAGGTCTTCCTTGACTTGCTCTTTTATGCATTCGATACATTGACTTTTTTCCATTTGAGGAGGAGCTCTAGACTTGGGGAATACTCCTTTTTTCGCTGCCATACGAATGTACTATACGGCTTCCGTAGAAAATTATATTTCTTGTAACTATTTTCATATGAGGTAGTTATTGCTGAATTCGTATACTCAGAGGCTTTTTTTTTTCAAAAAGGGATTTCAACTTTGTCCCGTTACTGATGGTCAGTATACATTCATTTAATCTTTTAAATTTTATTCAAATGAATAAACAAGATTTCAACCAATTCCAGATGCTCGAAAGCACAGTGAAATATCTGGAAGAGAACGCCTCCGTATTCGAAGGCAACGCTATCCTTACTGAAGGAGTAACAAGATTAAAGCAGAATCTAGAACTCATCTACTCGATTCAAGAAAAGATCGAAGTTCTTGATTTACCCTTCTCCGTAATGAAGGAAATGGCTCGTAAACGTTATGCCGATGCCTTCGTGAATCTGCTTAAAGTTCTACGGCAAATTAATTTGGCAAAAAAAGACGAAGAACTTAGCCTTCTCCTACGTACCACCTTCACTGCATTAAGATATGGTCAAGTGGTAGACAACTTAGTAAGAGGAAGAGCCATAGTAGAAAAGGCAGAAGAGCATTTTGACACCATTAAGTCATTGCCCAATGGAGAAGCCATTTTCCAAGAAACCAAAGACCTTTATGACGAATTGGCTTCGTTGAAAAATAAACCTCTTGAGCGAATATCCAGAGCGCGTGGTCTGCGAAACGATATTGATTCATTACTCAACCAATCCAAAGACATCTGTAAAAATGAGCTCGACGGATTAGTGGCTCTTTACTCCAACAATACCAGTTTTACGTTCGGATACGATAGTAATCGCCGCGTTCGAAAAGTAAATAGCCCTTTGCCTGCAACCAATGAATCAGACAACGCAGACCTAACTGCAGGGGTTCCGCCAAACCCAACGGATTCTGCGGGAAGTTCAGAAGCAAGTAGCCCTTTGTGATCAATGGCTGTCTTCCGTTTTCATTTTAATTGAATTTAAAATGGAGAATGGATCTGTAAATGCAGGATCAGGAATGTGTAGAGAGGCAATGTGTTGCCTCTCTACGCAATTTTGAGCGGTATTCATTGCGCCTTGGAAATAGTGTTTTAGACAAATGGTATTGTACTCCTTTGTTATGGGTGAAACGCAATGCATTGTTTTTTAACTAAATCTTCTATGAGGTGCTTTGTGTTTTGCCTTGGTTTAGATTCAATGCATTGCGTCTCTATGGGATTGCGCCTCGGCGCAATTTTGCCATTACATTTGGCTTTATGAACCCAAAGGCTCTATTGAGATCCCTTACACCGTCATTTCTTATCAAGGCTTGGCAGCGCATCAAGCGCCAACAAAAGAGAAAACAATTGCTGCAATGGCAAAAGGAAGGAAAGATCCTCAGTCAGGCCAAGCTCTTGGCCGACTTTCGGAAAATGGGCATTGTTGAAGGCGATAGCCTTATGATTCATTCGAGCATGCGCTCTCTAGGCTTCTTAGAAAAGGGCCCTCAAACATTTATAGACGCAGCCCTTGAGGCCGTAGGCAAGAATGGAAATCTACTTATGCCTTCTTCTCCCATTGCTCAGCTGCAACTGCTCTACGCCCAAGCTAATCCCCTCTTTGATGTTCGAGAAACCCCTTCCGCCATGGGCGCCATTAGCGAGGCCTTCCGGAAATACAAAGATGTCCTCTGCTCTCCACATCCAACCGAAGCGGTTTGCGCTATCGGACCCAATGCCCACTGGCTTACGGAGGGTCATTATCTGCAACCCACACCCTATAATCCTTCTTCTCCCTTTGCTCGCCTTATGCAGTTAGAGGGTAAGATTCTATACTGCGGCGTTACACTAGATAATGCCGGCACCCATTTACATACTCTTGAAGATGTGGTTGATTTCCCTCATCCTGTGTATTACGAAAAATCGTTTAACCTTCGGGTAAGAGACGTTACGGGTAAAGAATACATCCACAAAACCCGCGTTCACAACCCGGAGTGGAGTAGAAAGCGCCTTTGTGATGGATTGATTCCCTACTTCGAAGAAAAACAAGTTCTAACAAGGCACAAACTCGGCCGAGCCGATTGCTTACTTTTGATGGCCAAGCCAATGTTGGACGCTATGGTTGAAGGATTTCATTCGAAGGGCATTACCATGTATGCGCCCGAGGGAAAATAAGGATGTAAATGAAAAAAAGAGTAATGCTTCTCACTGGAGCATCGGGTGGAATGGGTTCGGCCCTGGTGCACTATTTTGCTGAGAAAGAGTATCAACTTGTACTTCAGTATCATACGGATAAAGAAGAATTGGAGAACTTGCTTCATAGGCTTAAACCAATGTATGAGCCTCAACTCTATCAAGCCGATTTGCGCAGCGAGGAAGCCATTGTACATTTTTGTGGCGAGGCGCAAAAGATCTATGGAACGGTAGATGTGCTGATTAATAATGCGGGACTGAGCGCCTCTTCTATGATTTGGAAGCAGCCCCTCGATCAATGGAATGACCTGCTGCAAGTCAATCTCACAGCTCCCTTTTTAATGATCAAGCATCTTGCCCCCAGCATGCGCTACCACCATTATGGTAGAATTATAAATATATCTTCAGTTGTGGCACAACTTGGTGCTGTGGGAACCTCTGCCTATGCTGCCTCTAAGTCGGCCTTGTTCGGTCTAACCAAGTCTGCTGCCCTAGAGCTTGCTCCCAAAGGAATAACGGTTAATACCATTGCCCTGGGTTATATGCAAGCAGGTATGATTCATGAACTTTCGGAAGATAGGGTGAAGGATATTGTTTCTGGCATTCCAATGGGAAGTTTGGGGAATCCTAAATCTTTAGCTGCCATGATCGAATTTCTTGCTTCGGAAGAGGCTGGATATGTAACGGGCCAGATTTTAAACCTAAATGGAGGAATGTATGGCTGAGGAACTATTGGTCTATACACATAAAAGAAGTGCACGACTGATGTATGTGCTCGATTTTGTTTTTCATAGAATATTGGGTTATAAACTCAAGGTCTTAACGCAATGGGATGCTTTTGAAGCAGCAGAGACAATCCTTAAAATAAATTATTCCTCAAAAGAATCGGCGGAAGTTTATACGGTTTATCCCCTCGACCTATTGTTCGAAACCGATCTTTTCGAACAACCCATCCACCTTCTAGAATGGGAGTCTATTCCTATTATATATGGCCACAATTACAAAAGCCAAATTCCTTTTGATCTGTTTGCGGCAAGCTTTTATTGCATCTCCCGCTATGAAGAATATTTACCTTTTTTGCCTGATGCACACAATCGATTTGCCCACACCCAAAGTTGGGCAACCAAATTAGATCTCTTAAAGCGTCCGCTTGTCAATGAGTGGATTCGAGCTTTTCACAAGAGCTTTCGCGCCTTTTATCAATTGGAGGAAGCACCAAAAGCCGAAGCAAGCCTGTTGATCAGTATTGATGTAGATAATTCTTATGCCTTTAGGGGGAAGGGTCCTATTCGTAGCCTTACGGGATGGATGAAAGATCTCTATGAACTCAAAATGGATTATGTAAAAGGAAGGTGGGATACCTTGGTGCGCGGTAATATTGATCCCTTCGATAACTACGATTTTCAAATAGACTGCGCCAACAGGGGAGGAGTGCCTTTGATTTACTTTGTACTCTATTCCGAACTTTCGAATCATGACCGAAACATCTCTCGCTTTAGTCTGTTGTTAAAAAAATCAGTGCGCCATCTATCTGATTTTGCCTTACTAGGAATTCATCCGAGCTATCGCAGCAATGAAGACTTTAAAATATTAGAAGAAGAATTTAAAGACTTAGAAATTCAAACCCGAAGAAAGATTCGAAGCAGTCGACAACATTATCTCATGTTGAAATTGCCCTCAACCTATCGCAAACTTATGCGTTTAGGTATTCAACACGATTATAGTATGGGGTATTCACAAGCCACCGGTTGGCGCGCAAGCTGTTGTTCTCCTTTTTTGTTTTACGATCTAGAAATGGAGGAGGCCACGGATTTGGTAATCCACCCATTCCCTTTTATGGATTCAGTTTACTTTGATCATTTGAAAATTCCCGCTTCCGAAGCCTTAAAGGAGATAGAGCTTTACAGCAACCAGGTAAAAGAGCTCGGTGGCGAACTGGTTGCTGTATGGCACAACCGAAGCTTTAGTGAAATGGAAGCAGAGTGGAAAGGCTGGAAGGAAAATTACGAGACCTTGATCGAATGGTTCAAGAAGTAAAATGGCTCCGCTCTACAGAAATTGATGTAGAAAAGTGGGATCAATGCGTGCGATCGGATTCCTCAAAGATTCCCTACGCTCTGCATTGGTATTTAGATTTGGTCGCACCCACTTGGGATGCCCTTGTACTAAACGATTACGAAGTAGTCATGCCTTTGCCTTATTCAATTAAGATGGGCATACATTATCTATACAGACCTTTCGGAAGCCAACAGCTGGGTCTTTTCGGAAGAGGGGACCTACAAAGCCTTCTACCTGAATTCATCCATGCGATTCCCAAGAAGTTTTGGTTGGTAGACTATTATTTAAACGAGCATACACAATCCATAGGCAATAACTCCTTTAAATGGGAGAAACAAATAAACCAATGCCTCTCCTTAAAGCCTTCTTACGAGAGATTGTATGCTGCCTATAATGCGCAAACGCGTAGAAATGTGCAAAAGTCCAAGAGGCACAAACTACGTCTTTTTGAATACGATGGTCCCGATGTACTGCTTACACTCTTTAAGGCGAATAAAGGTGCAAATCTTCAACTAAGCGAAAAGTACTATACTCAAATGCGCAGAATCTTCTTTTCACTCATGCACAAGAAAAGAGGATTTGTTTGGACGGTTCACGACGAACATAACTCGGCTTGTGCTGGTGTATTTCTCTTTCAAAATAGAGATCGTTTAATTTTGTTGTTTACCGCCACAGATGCATCGGCGCGTGAAAATGCAGCCATGAGCTTTTTGTTGGATGAACTCATTATTCGCTATTCTGGAGGCAACTATCTCCTCGATTTTGAAGGTTCTAATATTCCAGGTCTAGCTCGCTTCAATGCTGGCTTTGGAGCCGAAGAAAGACCCTACTATAGAATTCGGAAGGCAGGTTTTCCCCTCAACCTTCATCCAAAATACCGCTGATGCTAGAAAATATTGAACATGTATTTTTTGATCTCGATCATACTCTATGGGATTTCGAAACCAATTCGAAACACACTTTAATTGAACTTTTCAACGAGATAGAATTCGATTCTGAATCTAACCTAAACTTTGAAACCTTTTTTGGTGAGTACAAAAGGGTAAACGATTTCCTATGGGCAGAATACCGTTCGAAGAAAATAGATAAAGAAGGATTGAGACAAAGGCGCTTTCTTCAAACGCTTTCTAATCTCGGAATTGTTAATGCGGAGGCAGCGCACTTCATGGAAGAACAATATGTCTTGCGTTCTCCCCACAAGACCATTTTGATGCCCGAGACCTTATCTACTTTAGAAGACCTGAGTAAGCGATTTAAAATTCACATCATTACCAATGGTTTTCAAGAAGTACAAGATGTAAAGATTGATAAATCTGGATTGCATCCATATATCACTCATCGCATTACTTCGGATCAGGTAGGAGTGCATAAACCCGACCCCGCAGTTTTTCTTCATGCATTGAAAGTAACGGGAGCAAAGCGAAGACAATCCGTAATGATAGGCGATCATTTAGAAGCAGATGTGCTTGGAGCCATGCGCATTGGGATGGAAGCCGTCTATTTCAATCCCGAACAAAAACCCCATGGCAAACAGTTGAAATACGAAATCCGCCATTTGGCAGAACTCCCTCCACTTTTTGCCTGATACAGGCATCCGTCTTTTCTTCAGCTTTTTAAAATGGTTCAGTGGGTTCTAGAATGTATTTTAGCCCTTCAAATCCTCCTAGCGCATGAAAGAGCCTACTCCCTATAAGCCAACGAATAAAGTACGTATTGTAACCGCTGCCTCTCTCTTTGATGGGCACGATGCTGCCATAAACGTCATGCGCAGAATTATTCAGGCCACAGGCTGTGAGGTCATTCACCTTGGTCACGACCGAAGTGTTGAGGAGGTAGTAAATACGGCCATTCAAGAAGATGCTCAAGCCATTGCCATGACTTCCTACCAAGGTGGTCATAATGAGTACTTCAAGTATATGCGCGATCTGCTCGTTGAAAAAGGAGCAAGTCACATTCGCATTTTTGGAGGCGGTGGTGGAGTAATCCTTCCTTCTGAGATCAAGGAGTTAATGGATTATGGTATTACCCGCATCTACTCTCCAGACGATGGAAGGTCGATGGGTTTGCAAGGGATGATCAATGATTTGGTTGAGAAAAGCGATTATCCGCTCGGTAATGACCTCCAAGTAGATATTCATTCACTTTCTCCAGAGAATCCAGGCGCAACGGCAAGAGTGATTACAGCACTAGAGAATTTCTATGATCAGTATTCAGATCATATAGAACAGATACATGCCAAGGCCGCACAAGCTCAAATACCGGTTTTGGGGATTACAGGAACAGGAGGATCGGGCAAGTCTTCGATGGTAGATGAATTGGTACGCCGCTTTTTGATTGACTTCCCCGAGAAGAAAATAGGTTTAATAAGCGTAGACCCATCCAAACGAAAAACAGGTGGAGCCCTTTTAGGAGATCGTATTCGCATGAATGCCATACGCAATCCAAGGGTGTACATGCGCTCCTTGGCAACACGCCAATCTAATTTGGCTCTTAGCAAATATGTGAAAGAAGCGGTTTGGGTTTTGAAGGCAGCGGGCTATGATTTAATCATTCTAGAAACCAGCGGTATCGGTCAGAGCGATACAGAGATTCTAGATCACAGCGATCTTTCGCTTTATGTAATGACTCCAGAGTATGGAGCAGCAACTCAACTAGAGAAAATCGATATGCTTGATTTTGCCGATGTTATTGCTCTCAATAAATTCGATAAGCGTGGGGCATTGGATGCGTTGCGGGATGTGAAAAAGCAATACCAGCGCAATCACAATCTTTGGCATGAAGATCCAGACAGCATGCCAGTGCATGGAACTATTGCGTCGCAGTTTAACGATCCAGGCACCAATGGGCTTTATCGCTCTTTGATGGATAAGCTCAATACTATTGCAAAAGGGAAGTTTGATTCTACATTCTCGGCTCCTACTGAAATGAGTGAGAAGGTTTATATTATTCCTCCGCACAGAACACGTTATCTGAGTGAGATTTCTGAAAGTAACCGACGATACAACGAAAGATCAGAAAATCAGGCCAAAGTGGCCGATCAGCTCTACGGCCTTTGTCAAGCCATTTTAACCTTTGGTGGTCCAGATATGTTGAAGGAGGAGTCACCCAGTTCCGAGAATTCAACGGTTCTAACCTTAATGGCGAAGTTCAAGGAACTTCAACTCAATTTAGATCCACATCTATGGGCCATGCTGCAAGGCTGGGACAAGGAAGACCAACGATACAGCGATGAGTTTTACACTTATTCTGTTAGAGGGAAGGAAATAAAAGTTCCCAATCATACTCTTAGCTTAAGCAAGACTAAAATACCCAAAGTGGCCATCCCAAAGTTTAAGAGCTGGGGAGATAAGGTGCGATGGGCGACCCAAGAGAACACTCCAGGCTTCTTTCCCTTTACGGCAGGTATTTATCCATTCAAACGTACAGGAGAAGATCCAACGCGAATGTTTGCAGGAGAAGGAGGGCCCGAACGTACCAATAAACGCTTTCATTATGTAAGCCTTGGAATGCCCGCAGCCCGATTGAGTACGGCCTTTGATTCGGTAACCCTATACGGCCAAGACCCAGATTGGAGGCCAGATATCTACGGAAAGATTGGCAATGCAGGTGTAAGCATCTGCTGCCTAGACGATGCAAAAAAGCTCTATTCGGGCTTCGATTTGAGCAGCCCTACTACTTCTGTTTCCATGACCATCAATGGTCCGGCTCCGATGCTGTTGGCTTACTTCTTGAACGCGGCCATTGATCAGCAATGTGAAATCTACATTAAAGAAAATGGCCTCGAAGCAGAAGTAGAAGCCAAGATTGCCGCAATGTATGCCGCGAAAGGTCATGAGCGCCCATCCTATCAAGGCAGCTTGCCTCAAGGAAACAATGGCTTGGGATTAATGCTTTTAGGCACCACAGGTGATCAAGTATTGCCTCAAGAGGTTTACGATGAAATACGTGAGCGCACATTAAAAGTGGTTCGCGGAACTGTGCAGGCAGATATCCTTAAAGAAGACCAGGCTCAGAATACCTGTATTTTCTCTACCGAATTTGCACTCCGACTGATGGGCGATGTGCAGCAATATTTTATAGACCAGAAAGTTCGGAACTTCTATTCCGTTTCTATCTCTGGATACCATATAGCCGAAGCGGGCGCCAATCCGATTACCCAATTGGCTTTCACACTGGCCAACGGCTTTACTTTTGTAGAGTATTATTTGAGTAGAGGGATGGATGTGAATGACTTCGCACCCAATTTGAGTTTCTTCTTTAGCAATGGAATTGATCCAGAGTACGCCGTAATTGGCAGAGTAGCCCGACGGATTTGGTCGAAGGCAATGAAAGAGAAGTACAATGCGGATGTTCGCTCACAGATGCTCAAATACCACATTCAAACTTCTGGAAGAAGTTTACATGCACAAGAAATCGACTTCAACGACATACGAACCACATTGCAGGCTCTGTATGCCATCTACGACAATTGCAATAGCCTTCACACCAACGCCTACGACGAGGCCATTACCACTCCAACCGAAGAAAGCGTTCGCAGAGCAATGGCCATTCAATTGATTATTAATAGAGAACTCGGATTGGCCAAGAATGAGAATCCGTTGCAAGGCTCCTTTATTATAGAGGAACTGACCGAATTGGTAGAAGATGCCGTATTAACCGAATTTGATCGCATTACCGAAAGAGGAGGGGTTCTTGGGGCAATGGAGACGATGTACCAACGCGGAAAAATTCAAGAAGAAAGCCTGCATTATGAGATGTTAAAGCATACGGGAGAATTTCCAATTATTGGTGTAAATACTTTCTTGAGTAAAAACGGTTCGCCTACAGTTCTTCCTGA
>CALCFH010000270.1 GCA_937900215.1 uncultured Cryomorphaceae bacterium | reverse complement strand
AAGTAATGGCGATCAAGGATGGCCTGAATTTCACTGTCTTCATACATGGCTCTTTTCGGAACACGCTTTACTGTCGATTTTTTTCTTTCGCTGCTTTCCATCCGTTCAACTTTTAATTTCTGTTAAAGTTCTATTCTTTGCTACAAGGTGGCTCTTTGGAAAGACGAATATATTTTACATTGCGCAGTATAATCTTCTATCCCATGCACAAGATAACTGTACTTCTTGTTTTTATTGCCTTTGTCTTTCAAGGAAAAGCACAGACCGATCCGCTTTTTATGCGCTATCCGGCCATTTCTCCCGATGGGAATACCATTGCCTTTTCCTATCAGGGCGATATATATACAGTTGCTTCTAAAGGAGGCGCAGCCAAAAGACTTACACTTCATCAGGCCTATGAGGCTTGGCCTATTTGGAGTCCAGATGGCAAGAGCATTGCTTTTTCTTCCAATCGTCACGGCAATGGAGATGTGTTTCTTATTTCTGCCGAAGGTGGTACGCCCCAGCGTTTAACCTTTCACAGTTCAAACGACCAGCCGAGTTGCTTTTCGCCCGATGGCACACATATTCAATACATAAGCTCTAGAATGGATGAGCGCAGTTCGGTATTGTTTCCCTCTGGAGTATTGCCAGAGTTTTATGAGGTAAGTATCAAGGGTGGAAGGGAAAGACAAGTTTTAACTACGCCCGCCATAGATGCCCAGTGGAGCCCCGATGGAAGTATGTTGGGTTTCCACGATCAGAAAGGATACGAAGACGACCTCAGAAAACACCACCAATCTTCTGTGGCCAGAGATCTTTGGATTTATTCTAACAGTACCAAAGAATATTCTCAACTCACCAATTGGGCCGGAGAAGACAGAAATCTAGTGTGGGCTTCAAACAACTCCTTCTACTTTCTATCTGAACGCAGCGGCTCATTTAATGTCTGGAAGACCGATATAGTCAATGGTAAAGAGGCCAACGCACGGGCCATAACCCAGCTTAGCAATCACCCCATTCGCTCTCTTTCTCGCTCTAATAATGGGCTTCTATCCTTCTCTTACAACGGCGAACTCTATACGTTAACAGAAGGTTCCAATCCAGTAAAAGTGAAGGTCGAAATTCAAACAGACCGCAGATACAATGAGGCGGTTATTGAATACATTTCAGGCAATGCCTCTGATTTTGAGTTGAGTCCGAATGGTAAGGAAATAGCTTTCATTGTGCGCGGGGAGGTGTTTGTTACCTCTGTGGAATTCACGGAAACCAAAAGAATTACCGATACGCCTGAACAAGAACGCGATCTCTCTTTTAATAGCGATGGCAGCAAGTTGATGTTTTCTGCAGAACGCAATGGAAGTTGGAATATTTACGAGGCTTCCTTAGCTCGAACGGAAGAGAAATATTTCTATAACGCTACCCTCATCAATGAAAAAGCACTGGTTGAATTACCCGAAGAATGCTTTCAGGCGTCTTACTCTCCAGACGATAAAGAGATTGCCTTTTTATCAGAACGCACCGAATTAAAGGTGAAGAATTTAGAAAGTGGAAAGATTAGAACGGTTGTGCCTGGGCATTACTCATACAGCTACGCAGATGGAGATCAGTATTATACTTGGTCGCCCGATAGCAAGTGGTTTTTGATTGAGTATTTCAGCAACAATAGGTGGAATGGTGAGATTGGATTGGTTAAGGCCAGTGGCGAGGAGGAGCCTGTAAATTTGAGCAAAAGCGGCTACGGCAACTCTAGACCCAAGTTCGGAATGAATGGAGAACTGGTTTATTGGGTTAGCGACAAAGAAGGCTACCGCTCCCACGGAAGTTGGGGTTCGCAGTCAGATGTTTACGCTCTGTTTTTAACCCGCAACGCCCATAAGAAATTTAGCCTTTCTAAGTCGGATTATGCTTTTTGGAAGGAAGCGGAAGAGGATAAGAAGAAAGAGACCGACAAGGATGAAGAGGAGGCCAATTCTAAGAAAAAGAAAAAGGATAAGAAGGACAAAAAAGAAGAAAAGCCGGAAGTAAAGGATATGGTAATTGAATGGGACGGACTGGATGACCGTTTGGTGAAATTAACGGAGTTCTCCTCTTTTGTTAGCGACTTCTTACTCGATAAAGAAGGCGAGAAGATGTATTACCTCATTTCAACAGGAGAAGGATTTGATCTGTGGAAAACCGACTTCAAAGAAAATGAAACCAAACAGTTTGTTTCCCTTGATAATTGGGGCTCTAAGATGCGATTCAATGCCGAAGAGTCTTCTATCGTTCTCAACAATAAAGGAAGCTTAACAAAAATTGAAGTAGCTGATGGAAGTCAGAAAGGCATCAGCTTCCGCAGTGAAATGAATTTGAATGTAGATGCCGAAAGAGCCTATATGTTCGAGCATGCTTGGAGGCAGTTTAAAAAGAAGTTCTACCTCGAAGATTTGCACGGAGTAGATTGGGATATGTACAAAGCCAATTACGCGCAGTATTTACCACACATCAATAATAAAATCGACTTTGCTGATATGCTTTCAGAAATGTTGGGTGAGGTTAATGCCAGTCATACGGGTGCATTTGCGCGGGAGAGTATTTCAGGAGCCGATGCCACCGCAGCTCTTGGGGTTTTCTTTGATGATGCCTACAAGGGAAAAGGCATTCGCATAGCCGAAGTATTAAGCAAAAGTCCGTTTAGCACTCCCGAATCTAAGGTGAAGGCTGGCACTATCATTTACAGTATAGATGGAGTGGAGATCGGAGAAAACGACAATTACTGGCCGCTTTTCAATCGTAAGGTGGGCAATAAAATGCGCTTGGGGTTGATGAGTGAAAAAGGCGGAAGCAAATGGGAGGAAGTAGTAGAACCCATTGCTATGTGGGAACAAAATGAAATGCTATACCAACGTTGGGTGAAAAGCAGAGAGGCCGAGGTTCAAAGACTTTCAGGCGGAAAACTGGGTTATGTACACGTCCGTGGAATGGATTCAGAAAGCTTTAGAGAAGTTTACAGCAAGGCGCTCGGAGAGTACAATACCAAAGATGCTTTAATAGTAGATACACGCTTTAATGGAGGCGGATGGTTGCACGAAGACTTGGCCACCTTCTTAAGAGGAGTCCCTTATATGCAGTTCTTTCCAAGAGGGCAAGACAATATGGGCGGAGAACCCTTAGACAAATGGCAAAAACCTTCGGCCGTGATTATGAGCGAAAGCAACTATTCCGATGCACATATGTTTCCGTATACCTATAAATTCTTCAATATTGGTAAATTGATTGGCATGCCCGTTCCAGGTACAGGAACGGCGGTTTGGTGGGAGAGTATGTTGGATGGAACCGTCTTTGGAATTCCTCAAATTGGCATGCGCGATGTGCGCACAGGTAGGCTGTTGGAGAACAATCAGCTTGAACCCGATATCAAAGTAATGAATGAACCCACTCAGGCTTCAAATGGGGTAGATCAGCAACTGCAAGCAGCAGTCACTCATTTATTAGAGCTAAACTCAAAATAATTACAGATGTAATTTCTCCACTCTCAGACTGTCATGGCTTTCTTTGAATACTAATACAGAATAGAAAAACTCTACTGCTTCTTTTGATTCTCGTCTTCGGATTGGCGTTGAAGCTAGATGCACAATCTTTGAGTATTCAGCTGTTGTCTTCAGAAAGCCTAAGAGGAATAAAAGGGGGCAGCCTACATAGTCTATCCAATCCTTTGGATTCTATTCGAACCAATGCAGAGGGATATGTCCGTTGGACTACTACTTCCTATTTATTTGAGATAAGGGCAAAAGCTTATCGAACCGATACCGTCTCATTGGATTTCACAAAAGGGAAAGTTGAAGACACACTCTTTTTCTTTCTTTCTCCAATAAAAGCTGAGCTGCTAGAGGAGGTGGCCGTATCTCCAAAACCCTCCTGGATAAATGCCGTTTCATTCCAAACCTTTGAGCCTTTGGGTTCTCATTGGCTTTTTCAGACTAAAAAAGAACTGATCCTCGCCGATTCAGAACTGAAGCTACTAGACCGAGTGAGTGTGAAAGCCTTAGGGCTGCATAAAGAAGAGCTCTTTAGAGATGTCTTTGGAAATCTTTTTCTTCTCGATTCGGATAGCGTAATGCAAATCTTTTTATTGGATGGAAAAATGCATTTCTATCCAAAAGAATCAAGAACAGAATTCAATTGGACCATTCCAAACATTCTGGGGAAAACAGATGGCAGCAATCGCATTTTAAGAGATGTTTCCAAAGAAGAATATTCGTTTAAACATACTTTCCGAATTTCTGGAATTCAACAGGCTTTCTCGGTAGAACATCCTATAAGGCACAATTGCGGACTGAGAGTTTGGGTTTTTCGGAATGAAGAGTCGCCAATTCTTCTGTATGAGAGCCTAGATACCTCCGCCTATGAAGCAGCTCAACACTATTTTTCTAAATACATTCAAGCTACCATAAGATATTGGAGTTTAATACATGATTCAGGCATTGTAAGCAGCATTCGAAAAGAACAAATGGCCATTGCAAAAAGCGTATACGATAATATGTATGCCAGAAAGTTGGATGTGTTCTGGCTTAATCTTGAGGGTAATACATGGCTTCTTTTTGATCCATACTCAGAGAAAATAGTGCGGGTAGAATACGATTTACAAACCACATCAGAACTTGCATTTAAGTTTGATTTGCTGGCATCGGAAGCCTATCTCATTCACGACCTACTAACCGACAAAGTCTACTTCCGCCTAAAGAAAAGAGGCGCATCTAGCTTGGTTGAGGTTTCTTTTAGCGATGAGAAAATAGAATGGTTAACGGAGTACACTGTGCAAGCCTATGCGCGCAATCTGCGTATTAATGGTTCTGTTTTACTGTACCTGAACGATCGGGATGAGTTGAAAATAAAACGGCTTTAGAAACACCAAGCGACTTCGATTGAAAGCTAAATTGCCCATTTGACAAGCATACAATCCATCCAACCTAAAAAGAAGAAATACGAAGAATTAGAAAGTGATTTTGGTTTAGAAAAAAGCCCAAAGAATAATTTTCTGAATACTCCACACTGCAAAAATGGCAATGATAATGGTGAAGAAAATAGACTTGCGAAGTTGCTTTGAGGCCTTGCTTTTATTTTCCTGAATTTTCAGATCAAAAGCTGCTTTTTCTTCTTTCGTAAAGCGAGCATAAGTAGGGACTTCTTTGGATTGAACCATTCCTTGCTTTTCCATTTGCCCATGGTAGCTTCTCGACTGAGTACGCTCTTTGTTCTTGCGTATTTGTCTTAAATAGTCTGGTATAGAGCCTAGTCCAAAACTCACTGGCGTATTCTACTAAATTTTAATTTTTTAAAGAACATCGCGCAAATCTTCTCTTTTGTCAAAAACCGATTTTGCATAAGGACAAAGGGGAATGATCTTAATATTCGATTCTCTTGAAAAGGAAACGGCTGCCTCCACCAAAGCCATACCCACTCCTTTACCGCGCAAAGAATCATGTATGCTCGTATGATCAATAATTATTTTAGTATCACCCGCCGCAGAATAGGTCATCTCACCTTTAATCTCTCCATCTAGCTCATAAAAGAAAAATCCTTTGTTGGTAAAACGTTTGTGTTGAATGTTCATACTTCTTACTTGGGGGGGTAAGTACTTTATCTCGGAGTTAACTGATTTCCATTTTCGAATTGATTGTGAATCATCGCATTTGGCATCAACTAAGTTAGATATTTTATTATTGAATTGAAAAACATTATTTGTATGAACAAGTTTACTCGAAAATAGTGTTTTCATCTGTCTAAAATCAAGCCTAAAAGTACCCTTCTGTTCTAAAGCTGTTTAAAACTCTACTCAATCAAAAGGCAAAGCTGAAAGCGCATTTCTTAGCTTCGTAGCTCTTGCTTTTAGCGAGTTAATCTAGTCTTTACCCATGTTTTTAGTTTTCGATACCGAGACCACAGGTCTGCCCAAGAATTACAATAGTCCTGTTAGCGACTCAGACAATTGGCCCCGATTGGTGCAGATTGCTTGGCAACTACACAATGCATCGGGCCACTTAATTTCTGCGGAGAACTATATCGTTCGTCCAGATGGATTTGACATTCCATTCAATTCAGCCAAAATTCATGGCATATCTACAGACTATGCCAAAGAGCACGGTTTAGCTCTTGAGGAGGTATTAACCCTCTTTGAGAAAGTGCTTTCGAAATCAAAAATTGTAGTTGGTCAAAACATAGAGTTCGATTTGAACATTGTTG
>CALCFH010000269.1 GCA_937900215.1 uncultured Cryomorphaceae bacterium | reverse complement strand
CTGTAGACCATGTTGCACTCTGAGTACAATCTTTTCATTTTCCTCTGGCAGCTCTCGTATGCAAATGCGCAGTGCTCTGCGCACTAGGTGTATAGATTCAGTTGCGTCTTTCCGGCTGTCTTCTAGAATAAAGCTGATGCTTTGTTTTTCTTCTACTTTACTGTCTATAATCTCTGTTCTCTTTTTCTCCGCTCTATTGAACGCAAAATGACTTCGTACCAGCAGTACTCCTGCCAATATGAACATAATGAGAATAGACGGAAGACCAAATTGATAGAATATAAAGGCCATTAAGCCAGAAGCTAAGAGCGCAATAAGGGCGGTAAAAAACCATCCAGCAATAACGTTCAATACTCCCGCTACTCTATATACCGCACTTTCTCTTCCCCAAGCTCTATCTGCCAAAGAGGTTCCCATGGCAACCATAAAGGAGACATAGGTTGTAGACAAAGGCAGCTTTAAGGAAGAAGCCATAGCGATTAAGCTACTGGCAATCATTAGGTTCACCGAGGCGCGCACCAAGTCGAAAGCGGGTGTATTGTCGGCTTCAATTTCGTCTTCTTTCTCTAATTTTTTAAAGCGGAATTCCATTTTATCCACAAAAGAGGGAGGAAGTTTTCTTCCCATCAATCGGGCGAGTGACAGAGTAGATCCTACCAAACCACGGCTTATGGCATTGGGCTTAAATCTTTCTTCTCCAGCATCTTGTCTACTTAAATTTACTTCGGTTTCGGTTACTCTTTTGGCTTTTCCACTCAGCCATAGTGTGCCTACCATAATGAGTCCTGCAATTAATAATAGATAGGTAGGAGTAAGCACAGGATCAAGCAAAAAGGCCATCGACATTTCTGCCGGACTGCCTAATGAAATCCATTCTTGATAGGCTTGGAATCCGGTGATGGGTACGCCAATAAAATTTACTAAATCATTGCCAGCAAAGGCCATGGCTAAGGCAAACGTACCTGCCAATACCACCAATCTGAGGGGATGAACACGGAAAAAGCTATACAGCATTTGAAGTATCAAAGAGGCAGCTA
Organism: uncultured Cryomorphaceae bacterium; assembly: GCA_937900215.1. Taxonomy (GTDB): domain Bacteria; phylum Bacteroidota; class Bacteroidia; order Flavobacteriales; family Schleiferiaceae; genus RFXV01. Next base: position 233 of record CALCFH010000269.1, on the reverse strand, counting down.
CAAATAATCCAAGAAGTAGAATTCCTATATTTGTTTTTATCCATTCTACTGCTTCAGAAGGAAGCAATTGACTTCCTTTCAGACCTTTAATCAAAACAAAATACGTTATAGAGGCAATTGCTAATCCACCAAACAGTCCTCCATAACGCGGAATATGTCTTTCAAAATCAAAGCTGAACCAAAAGCGTGCGAGGTACTGCGAAAGGGTTCCAATGGTGAAGGCTATACCAATG
>CALCFH010000268.1 GCA_937900215.1 uncultured Cryomorphaceae bacterium | reverse complement strand
ACAGAGAAGGTTGGATGATAGACAATGTGCTACTGCATGTCACTTTTGCTCATACTATAAATGAAGAAGATAGAGAACAGTACATGACGGTTTCTCCCAATCCTACGACAGGAAGGGTGAATATTTCAACCAAAAAAATAGAAGAATTCCATGTCATAGAAAAAATGGAATTGGTTAATATGGAAGGAAAAATAGTTCAGCAATGGGGGCTTAGTCCGACTAAATATTTTATAGAAATTGACCATCATCCCGATGGCATTTACTTCCTATATGTCAAGACAAATAAGGGCCAGGAGAAATTCAAAATCATCTTGGAACATTAAGGGTAGATGGGCTTTCGCAAACCAAGTATCTGGATTTTCAGTGGGGTCTTATCCATCTTCATCTTCTTGGGATTTAGATCTGGAGACCCTCCTACTCCATATCGGTTTACGAATCTAAAGTTCTTTCCAAAAGTACCCGAAACCAACAATCCGCCTACCCTTGAAGGGGCCGAGTTGGGCAAATTCCTTTTCTACGACCCCATACTCAGCCAAGACCAAGGCTTTTCGTGCGCAAGTTGCCACAAACAAGAAAGAGCCTTCTCCGATGCACCTCAGCGTTTCAGCCTAGGCATAGACGGAAGTTTAATGAAGCGGAATACCATGCCTTTGTTCAATCTAGCCTGGTATCCCTCTTTTTTCTGGGATGGGAAGGCCGGAAGTATAGAAGAGCAAGTATTCCACCCTGTTCGAGCCCACAATGAAATGAACTTAAGCTGGTCTGAAGCAGTAAAAAGGATAAAAGAAAGTGCTTTCTATGTTCCAAAATTTTATGCCGCCTTTGGTAATTCCGAAATAGACAGCGTTCTAATAGCCAAAGCCATAGCTCAATTTGAGAGGACGCTTATTTCTAATAATTCTAAATATGATCAAGTGCTACGAGGCGAAGCTTACTTAACAAAGGATGAGTATAGAGGCTTCATTTTGGTGAACGACCAAACCAAAGGCGACTGCTTACACTGCCACACCACCGATTCAGATGCCCTAGGAACCACCACCCGATTTAGCAATAACGGATT
>CALCFH010000267.1 GCA_937900215.1 uncultured Cryomorphaceae bacterium | reverse complement strand
ATATTTATAACCTCCAAGGCCAAAAGGTTTACTCCACTTTGGTTTTAGATCAACTATTGGAAATAGTGATTCAGCTAAACCATTTAGAGACAGGCTTGTACTTTATACAAGTTAAAAACCAAAGTGGTTGGAGTGAAAACAAGTTTATCATTGAATAAAGAGGAAATACAAATTTCAAAGAACAAGGCAGTCCATAGACTTGCCTTGTTTCTTTTAATGCTCTTTTCCTCTGTGCTACGTGCCCAAAATAGCCCCATCCAAAGCGGAACAGATTTCTTCACAATTTATACGGAGCCACACAAGTGGATAAATTTTCGTGCTACTCCTTCTTGGGGAAACGACACTAGCGCATTTACTGTGTTGACTATAGCTGGCGCGAATGAAAGCTGTTATGAAGTATATATACCTCATCTGAGCTATCATACTAGGTCAATCGTTAAGAAAGATAGCGTAGTCAGAATTCAACTGCCTTACAATCCGCGCTTTCCGATAGACTCTGTGACTCAAAATATTATATTCATTAAAAGTAGTCTTCCAATAACCGTGATTCAGAGCAGCAGCTTAGGGGTCAGCAACGTACCTATATTACCACCAATAAATCAAGGTAGCCCCGCTTGGCATAGATTGGTTGAAGGGGAAGCCACATCTTTAATCCCTAATAACCGTTACACATTTCCATTTCTATTTCTTGCGAATGGTTATTTTACCTATTCATTTGGAGAAGCTGTAACAGGAAGTATACTATGTTTTTACTCCAATAAATCAGGGTCTATCAAATTCACACCGAGTACAGATATCTCTTTCCCATGGATGAGCACCTTGAACTTCCATCCATTAGACACCGCCTTTTTTATTTCCTTTCCGCATCAAGGGATTTGGATGAATTCAGCAGCTGCACATTTTGGCTTTGATTTTTTTAAAAACATCAATGAATCTCTAATCGAACCCATCTCACTGAAACAATTCAAAAGCATGATGTTTAATATTGGGTCACTTGAATGGAACATTCAATCCGGTAATCTCTACGGCTACTCCTTCGAAGAAACCAAACCCCTAGGCTATGGGGGCTACGAATTCCACTCTCCACCCCTACAAGGCAATATTGGCAACACCTACTCCCTCCACGCTGGGGCAGACAGCACTGTCTTTCAGATCAATGGAGGTAATCTCATTCGCTTAGACAGCCTTCAACGCTTCGATACCTGTGTAACCGGTCCTACCATCATTCGCTCCAACCATCCGCTCTACGGCTATATGGGGCCTTGCTCTGATCCCACTTTTAACAACAATGGCTATTCGCCTTTCTCCGTCACCCTCAATGCAGATACCGAGCTGATGACCGAGAGTCTCTTTGCCACTTTCGAAGAACCCGATACCAATAATCACTACGCCCTCTCCGTGGTTCTGCCTAGCTCTGCCATCCCTGGCTTTTTGCTCAATGGGCAAAATCCTCCTCCGAGCGTTTTTCAAGCTTTCCCCACCGAACCCACATGGAGCTTTGCCCAGTTTGATCTTAAACCAGGCGTACACAAGGTCATTTGTCCGGGCGGCTTTCATGGTTACCACTACAGCTGGTATCAAGACAGTACTACCACAGGGCAGTTTCCGAGTTATGGCTATAACCTCGCTCAAAGCATCGTCTGGCCAGAAGACTCCTTGGTGGCCGTGGGCGGTTCTCTTCGCAACAACCTTCAAGCATGGGATAGCCTTCCCATTCGTCTCTGCATTGGCGATAGTTTCTACTTTAAAGCCCCGCCCCTTCGCCATACCACTTGGAGCTGGGCGATGGGCGATGGACAAAGCCTCTGGCAACAGTCGGAGGAACAGCCTGCCCCCTTGCTGGCATATTCTTGGAGTCAAGCCGGCAACTATTGGCTGCGGCTTACCGATAGCCTGGGCTGTGCAAAGGGAGATAGTTTGCTTATACAAGTAGAAGAAATACCCAAAGCGCATTTCAGTTATCAGCTTGAAAGCAGTTGTTCAGGGACAAGCTTGTTCGTCACTGCCACAGATCAAACGGCAGAGAACTACCAATGGCGGTGGGAAGGAGGAACCGCCACGGGCTCCTCTGCCCTTATTGTAATGGCTGGAAATAGAGACAGCCTAGAAGTACATTTGAGTCTCAGTGCTCAAAATTGCAGCGATTCTTCCTCCCAGAACATTGCCCTTCCGTCTAGCACCAATCCACCCGAAGAACTCCCCAACGTCATTACTCCCAATGGCGATTTTCTAAACGAGGCCTTTGTGTTTGAGGGAATGGAAAGCTTTGAAGGCTGTTATCATTTGCGGGTGTTCAATCGCTGGGGCGCCTTGGTTTTTGAAAGCGAAGAAGTACAAAGCCCCTTTCAAGGCATAGACCCAAGAGGAGGAAGCCTAGCCAGCGGAGTGTATTTCTATCAGCTCAAACTAGGTGAAACAGAATACCATGGGGAGCTGCATTTGTTTCGGTAGAGCCTTTGTATTTCTTTACAAATAGAACATTTACCACATCTATCCTGGCTATTTTGATAACACAATGAAATAAATAATTCAAGAAGATAAATACCTAATAAGTGTCATTATTACACTATTAAATAAAGCGCAACCAACTGATTTACAGACTTCTTAAAAAGTCCGATTTACTTGTCCCCTCTTTTAATTCAAATTAATTTTGTGGCAACTTAATCTCCCAATCTATGATAGAAGGACGTACCTATGAGCAAGGCACGCAAAGCCGAATCCAAAGTGAAAAAGCTGCGGTTAATTTCAGCAAACTCATCAATGATTTGTGGTATGATAAAGGAATTGAGACTCTTTTATTTAGAAACCAGCTTATAGATAAGCGCACCAGTGAGATTCTCAATCTTCACAACTATGCTAGAAAAGTAGTTGGAAAGACCATCAACATAGAAGATACCCTAAGCGTAGTAGAAGCCATGAACCGAATGGATCTTTGTCCAGCCCGTTTGGATATTGGCAAATTGGCCAGTGAATGGATAGAAGAAGCCGATCATTTTAGCAGTGTAGATTCTTTTTTAACGGCCAAGTTGAGAGATCATATTGGTGCAGACAATAGAAAAGAAGTGGTGCCAAGAGATGTAGTTTTATACGGCTTTGGACGTATTGGAAGATTGGCTGCCAGAGAGCTTATCGCCATGGAAGGCAAAGGAGAGCAATTGCGCCTTCGTGCCATTGTTACCCGCGACGGAAGCAAAGAGACCATAGAAAAGCGCGCTTCACTTCTTCGCGTAGACAGCGTACATGGTCCGTTTCCTGGAACGGTTGAACCCGATGAAGAAAACGATGCTCTGATTGTAAATGGAAGAACCATCCACCTTATTACAGCCAAAGGACCAGAAGAAATTGATTACACCGCTTATGGCATTAACAATGCCTTGATTATTGATAATACCGGTGCATTTAGAGACGACGTAGCTTTGGCAAGGCATTTAACAGCCAAAGGGGCGGCCAAAGTTTTGCTTACCGCACCCGGTAAAGGCGTACCCAATATTGTACACGGTGTAAATCAGTTGAACTTCGATCCAGAAAATGTGGATATATTTTCTGCCGCCTCATGCACCTGAGTTCCGTACAGGAGTGCTTCAGTCTCAGGC
>CALCFH010000266.1 GCA_937900215.1 uncultured Cryomorphaceae bacterium | reverse complement strand
TGCAGAAATGTATCCGAGTTTACCTCTACATCCACAAAGTAAAAATCAAGCGCCTGGCAAATTATTCTGGCAAATACTGAATGAAGAGGTTGCGTTGGTTTATTTTATTCAGGCTTTTGATGCCATCAATGCGTATATAAGCACAGAAGAGCGAAACAAAATTGAGACAGGATTAATAAGGCCATTGGTGTCATTTATTAAGGATGAGTCTGCGAATACATTCAGTAAAATTCACAATCATGCCATGTGGGGTGTTGCGGGAGTAGGAATGGCCGGATTTGTACTAAAAGAACCTAACTGGATAGATGCTTCCTTAAAGGGAAGCGATGGAAAAGGAACAAGTGGCTACTACAGGCTTATTGATAAGTTATTTTCTCCAGATGGATATTATTCAGAAGGGCCATATTATCAGAGATATGCATTAATGCCCTTGGTGCTGCTCGCACAAGTAATTGAAAAAAACAGACCCTCTGAAAAGATCTTTGAGTACAAAGAGGGAGTGGTTTTAAAAGCCATTGAAACCACAGTGAATTTGAGTAGCTGCAAGGGATATTTCTTCCCTTTAAACGACGCAATAAAATCAAAGAGTATTCAAACACTTGAACTAGGCTATGCCCTTCCCCTAGTCTTTGCTTTTGGTGGAAAAGACTCTAAATGGGTTTCTGTAATGAGGCAGAATGGTCACATTATGCTTACCGATGCTTTGGTTGGAATTTCAAATTCTGGCGAAGAGTATCTCAGAAAAACAGCCTTCATTCGAGACGGTGCAGAAGGAGATTTTGGTGGCTTGGGTATTTTGCGTTTACAGTCGAATTGCGAAGGCATTACCGCCGTGTTGAAATTTGGCACGCATGGAATGGGGCACGGACATTTTGATCAATTGGGTTTTGTCCTTTACAGTAAAGGAGAGGAGTTTATTTCCGATTATGGAGCTGCTCGATTTTTAAATATCCCACAGAAATCAGATGGAAGGTATCTCGATGAGAACACTACTTGGGCAAGCCAAACCATTGCACACAATGCACTGGTTGTAGATGAAAGAAGTCAGCATGAGGAGAATGACGATAAAGCCGATAGTTCAAGGTCTCACCTTATATATTTCCTAGACCGAGATCATGTAAAAGCCATTTCAGCTTTTGATTCTTCTGCTTACAATGGTGTTCAGATTCAACGACATATAGCCATTCTTTCTATTCAAAATACAAGGCTGGTTTTGGATATTTCTAAAGTTCAATCGGTAACAGAGCATCAGTATGATCTGGCGTATCACTACAAAGCACAATTGATTTCTAGCCTGCCTAAGGCGGAATACTCTACGCTAGAAAAGAAAGTCTTTGGCAAGAACAACGGTTATCAGCACTTATGGTTGAACGCACAAGCGAAGAGTACAATGTGGGCAGAAAATACATGGTTAAAAGACGATCACTTTTTTACTCTACACAGCTTGTCCAACCAAGCCTTTACAACTCATTATGTAGAAACAGGAGCCAATGATCCGGAGGGTAATTTAACTGAACAGAAAGCCCTTGTTTATCGGACGCCATCTTCCAAAGATCAGATTTGGATAAACGTATTCGAACAACATGGATCATACAATACCATTACAGAAAAGACAAGTGGAGCTTATGGTTCAATAGAGGCGATTAGCTTCAGTGAAACAGATGGATTGGTTTCTATCCAACTTGAAATGAAGGATCAACAAGTTTTTGACATTCAGGTAGATGTAAGTCTAGACCAAAAGAATCTGAATTCAGAACACATTCGAATAACCCCTTTAAATACCAAATGATGCAAAACGGTGAAAGCAATCCATTTTTAATAAATGAAGAGATTCCATGGGAAGTCATTGACGATAAACTTTCTAGACAAATAGTTGGCTATGACAATCAAATAATGATGGTTAAAGTGCAATTTAAGGCGGGGGGAATTGGGCAGATGCATTCTCATTTTCATTCTCAAGTTACTTACGTTGTAAGCGGATTATTTGAAATGACTATAGGAGATGAGAAGCGCTTGCTGAAGGGAGGTGACTCATTTTATATACCACCTCACGCCATTCATGGCTGTGTATGTAAAGAAGAAGGAATGCTAATAGATGTATTCAGTCCGCAGCGTGAAGACTTCTTAGAGCCCAAAGAATTATGAAGTTAAAAGGACTAAGATGGTATGTTATAGCCTTGGTGGGCTTGGCAACCATAATAAACTACATAGACAGACATGCCTTGGCCATTATGTGGCCGGGAATTTCTGAAGATTTAGGGATGGATAAGAGTAATTATGCATTAATCATTTCCTTTTTCATGATAGCCTATGCCCTCGGACAGTCTGTTTTTGGAAAAATTTTCGATGTTATTGGTACGCGTATAAGCTTTGTTTTGTCCATTTTTATTTGGTCTTTGTCTGTGGCTCTTCATGCTATAGCTAAATCAGCTACGTCGTTTGGAATATTCCGATTTACGATGGGATTTGGAGAGGCAGGTAACTGGCCAGGAGCAACCAAGAGCAATGCAGAGTGGTTTCCTATAAAAGAAAGAGCCCTGGCTCAAGGTCTCTTCAATTCTGGGGCCTCTTTGGGCGCGGTGGTATCCGCACCACTTATCGCCATGCTCTATACTACTATAGGATGGCAGCTCACCTTTGTCTCTATTGCAGTCATTGGTTCGTTGTGGATTATTCCATGGCTTTTAATTTATAAAAAAGGTCCAAAAGAACACCCATGGATTACAGATGCAGAACGCAACTACATTATTGAGGGTCAGAAAGAAGATGGCACCAAAGATGAAATAGAAAGAACAGAAAAAGAAGACGATATAAAGCTTACAGTAAAGCAGCTTTTATCTTTTAAAGAGAGCTGGGCTATTATTCTCTCTCGGCTTTTTGTCGATCCCGTTTGGTGGCTTTTTGTCTCTTGGTTACCTATTTATTTGGCCGATGAATTTGGATTTGACGTAAAGGAAATCGGTTTGTTTGCATGGGTGCCTTATGTAGGCGCAGCGGTTGGAAGTGTTTTTGGAGGTTGGATAGCCGGTATTCTTTTGCAAAAAGGCAAGACGGTTAATTATGCCAGAAAATTTACCATTACGGTAGGCGGACTAATCATGTTGCCGAGTTTGCTACTTACTGC
>CALCFH010000265.1 GCA_937900215.1 uncultured Cryomorphaceae bacterium | reverse complement strand
TGAAGGACCACTGAACAGACTTAAACTTACTGTTGATGCGAAGGCCGAACCTGGAACAGAGTTTACTCTATTAATGGGTGGGCCGACTGAAATTGGAGGAAGCAGTTTCATTGAATTTAAAAGCAAGTCAGCCGATTTAATTGCCCTCTTAAATAAAAAATCAGAGGATCTGAAGAAGCAAAATAATGGTTTAGAAATTGAATTCAACCTAGATGTTACCCCAGATGCTTTGTTGGATGTAATATTAGATCCTCAATCGGGTATGAAGATTTCGGCCAGAGGAGAGGGTAGACTGCAGATTGGAATTAGTAATTCTGGAGAATTGAGCATGGTAGGAAATGTTGGAATAGATCAAGGGTATTATAATTTTAGCTTCTCAAATGTGATCACTAAAAAGTTTACTCTGATTAAAGGCGGCAGCATTTCATGGGATGGGTCGCCTTTTGAAGCAACAATTGACATCCAAGCTTTGTATCGCACAAGAACGAGTTTGGGCCCTATATTGGAAGAGTATAAGGGAGTTAGAACCGACATAGAATTGTACCTACTACTCACGGAGAACCTAATGAATCCGAATATAGATTTCCAGATTAAAGCGCCTTCGGCTACAAGCGATGCACAGTCGAAGCTGACTAATTATATGGCAGACAATGACCGACTGACCCGACAGGCCTTTAGTATTTTGAGCTTAAATTCTTTTATGAATGATGGTTTAGCCAATAATTCTGGTCTGTTTTCACCCAATGCAGGAACCGACTTGACCTATCAACTGATAACAGATCAGTTATCGAATTGGCTTAATTCAGGAGTAAATTTTGTAGATATAAACGTGAGTTATGTGGGTTCGGAAGTACCAGGAGAATTGAGCGAACAGTTTGAAGTTGGATTGTCAAAGAAAGTCTTCAATGATCGTATTTCTATCAATGGAGAGTTTGATGTCCCTGTGGGAGGACAAGCTCAAAACCAGGTTTTAATCGGTGATGTGGAAGTCACCTATGATATCACACCAGACGGTAGATTTAAGGCCAAACTTTTCAATAGAAGCAACGATCAAATCCAAGGTCAGATTTCAACTCCCTATACTCAAGGGCTTGGAATTTTTTATACCACAGACTTCACTGATTTTGACGATCTTATACACCGAGTTTTTGGCATCAAGCCAGAGCCTCCAATAACCGATGAACCTTAGTCGTGAAGAATGTTACCGAATTTTGGAACTGCCCTTTGGTGCGGATAAACAGAGTATTCGGAAAGCCTATAGACGACTAGTAAAAAAATACCATCCGGATATTAATCCAGAATTGGATTCACGGAATGCAGAGTTTATAAAAGTTCAAAGTGCCTACGATCAACTCTTGAGCAATTCCACAGGCACCTTAATGGATGACTGGGTAGAAAAGCGTCAAACGGCTGAAGATGCAATTCGAGACAGAAGAAAGAGAATGCGAGAGGCCTATCTCGCTAGAAAAAAAGAAGAAGAAGAGGCCCAAATGCGGTCGATTAAAAAGTATTGGTTTATTCCTTTTGCCCTTATTATTCTGAATTTCTCATATATAAAGGTGCATAATATTTACGTCCATTATCGCGTAAATCAAGCTCCAGACACAACGGTATGCAAGGTGATTAACGTTGGATATAGGCAGTTTAGCTACGCATTTCAATTTGGAGGAAAAACGCATTTTGGTACAATGAGAACCAGGAAATGCAAAGGTTGGATGGTATCAGAAAACGGATTTCCAATTATGGAAGGGGTTCAATATTTATTGATTCATCATCATTCTAAACCAGAATACAACTATTTAGACTTTGAAACACTGCTGCCAGAAACCCTTGAGCAACATTTCGCGCAAACTAAGCTATTCTTTCCTAAAAAGCTGCTGGGCAAAGATGCAGATGATCGTTCTATAGAATGTATCCTCAGGCATGCCTACAAGAAAAAAGGAGTTCAAGGTCTGTCGAATTTATTCTTTCACGACTTCTCTTTCATAGAAAATATAGACAACAATAGCTTCACCTATTGGTATTGGAAAAATTCCAAAGAAGCTAAACAACTCTTAAAAGATTGCGGTCTTCCTGAGTGATTGGCTACTTTTGCCTTCCTAATATCTTTTCATGCTCCCAAAAGGAACCCGAGATCTGTTGCCAGACGATATGGCCAAGCGAAAATACATCGTACATGCCATTACTAAGGTTTTCGAGCAACATGCATTTCAGCAAATCGAAACGCCTGCAATTGAATTGAATAAAACACTTTCTGGTAAATACGGAGAGGAAGGCGATCGATTGATGTTCAAGGTTTTACCTAGAGGTGAAAAGCTAAATTCATGGGCAAATCAATCATTGGAATATATAAAATCCAATATCGAAGAAGCCTTGCGCTATGATCTCACCGTTCCTTTTGCCAGAATGGTGGTAGATCAACGCAACAATATCAATCTTCCCTTTAAGCGATACCAAATTCAGAATGTTTGGAGGGCAGATCGACCTCAAAAAGGAAGATTTAGAGAATTTACACAATGCGATGCCGATGTGGTTGGTCCGGCTGGCATTATTCAAGAAGCTGAGTTGCTCCACATTTATTATCGAAGTTTCCAAGAACTCAATCTTCCAGTTGAAATTCGCTTAAATCATCGTTCGCTTTTGCAAGGCTTGGCAGAATTAGCCGATGCATCCGATAAACTAACGGCCTTTACAATTGGCCTAGATAAGTTAGATAAAGTTGGGTGGGATGGAGTAGAGAAGGAGTGGAAACTCGCAGGTATCAATGAGCTAAATCCTGAAGTAAAGAAGCTTTTGCAAACTAAAGGAACGCTCGAACAGCAGTTGCCTTTGCTTGAGGAAGCCTTAAAATCGGTTTCCTCTGCTCAACGTGGATTGGCTGAGCTCAATCAATTGAAAAGCATTTTAGCAAGTTCGCCATTAGAGAACACAAATCTTTTAATAGACTTAAGTCTTGCACGTGGACTGAATTATTATACAGGCTGTATTTTTGAGGTGAGCGCTCTAGGTGCAGAAATGGGCAGCATTGGTGGAGGGGGTCGTTATGATGATTTGACAGGAATTTTTGGGTGGAAGGACCTATCCGGTGTGGGCATTTCATTTGGCTTAGATCGTATTCAATTGGTTATGGATCAGTTGGATTTATTCCCAAAAGAAATCGGACTCAATGCCGAAGTACTCTTTGCATATATGGACGAAGAATCTTCTTTGGTTGGATTTAAACTAGCTCAAGAACTTAGATCTTTAGGTATGCGTTGTGAAGTATATCCTGCCGCTGCCAAAATGAAAAAGCAAATTGATTTTGCAGTAAAATCTAAGATTCCATTCCTTATAATTCTTGGAGAAAAAGAGCGGATGAATAAGCAGGTTACTTGGAGAAACTTAGAAACCGGAGAACAAGAAACCATTTCTCAAACTGATCTATACAAGAAATTCGATTGAGAGTGAGCGCATTCATAAAGAGGTGTATTGCTGTTTTTTTGATGCTGTTAAGCATTCAAAATCAAACAGTAGATCTTTTTCATGAACACGACCATTCGGATCATCACGAGCATCATCAAGATTTTGGCAATGGCGATGTATGCGATGCAGAACTCCACCAAAATTGTCTGCTGTGCCACTACCT
>CALCFH010000264.1 GCA_937900215.1 uncultured Cryomorphaceae bacterium | reverse complement strand
AAGAGCAAGTAGAAATAAGGGAAATCCAAAACTCATATTCTCTCTATAAATCTAAAATGGGGTTGCAAATCGCATTACATTTGGGCTATGCAAGATAGTGGGATTACAGTGGTTCTAGGAGCCAGTGACAAAGTTGAGCGATACTCCAATAAGGCCATGGAAATGCTGAGCCAGCACGGAATTGATTTTGAAGGAATTGGCAACAAATCTTTCGACTTTAAGGGCAAAAAAATCGTTCGAGATTATAATGAAGCCAAATGGAAAGGCAAGAGAATAGATACGATTACCCTTTACTTAAGTGCAAAAAACCAAAAGGCATGGAGAGATTGGATTATACTCTCCAAACCTCGACGCGTTATTTTTAATCCGGGTACTGAAGATAGTCAATTTGAACACGAATTGGAGTCCTATGGTATTGAAGCATTAAACGCATGCACTTTGGTTATGCTTTCTACAAATCAGTATTAAATTCTAACAGCGGTACCGCTTGCACTGACCATTAGCATACTTCCTCCTTGACCGATTACTTCATAGTCTAAATCAACTCCAATCACGGCATTTGCGCCCATCATTCTTGCTGTGTCTTCCATTTCCTTCAAAGCGGTTTCTCTCGCTTCTTTAAGCACATTCTCATAGGCGCCAGAACGACCGCCTACGATATCTCTGATACTGGCAAAAATGTCTTTAAACAAATTTGCTCCAATTATGGTTTCTCCTGTTACAACTCCATAATATTCTTGAACAGGCTTTCCTTCAATGCTCGGGGTCGTACTTATAATCATTTTTATCTTTATTTCTTTCTGGAAAGATAATAAAGTCAGAGCTCATTCAAAATAAGCATTTTTGTGCCATGACAGACAAAGACCTACCCAATGATAATGCATGGGATAGCCTCAAGGAAAAGCTTCTCAAAACCACTAAATGGCCCAGCATTTATATGTTTAAATTTATAGTTAAGTCAGATAATCAATCTGTTGCAAAGGTTCAGGCTCTGTTCAATTCAGAATTGGCGCAGATAGATTCTCGAACTTCACGAAATGGAAATTATGTAAGCATTACAGCGAAAGAAGTGATGATTAGCGCTGATGCTGTTATTGCTAAGTATAAAGAGGCGTCTGAAATTGAGGGTGTTATGTCTTTTTAGGTTTATAATGAAAAAAAGAAAGAATCGCTTTTTAATTTGGAATATATTTATGGGAAGCCTCGTTTTTTTTGCTTTACTCTTGGGAAGCACACACTTTTTCACACCTTCCAACCAACCAGATAATTTCGATTTACTTTTTAATGAATCGGGTGGATTTCATTCTGTCTACCTCGAGAAAGAGGAGGCCAAACTACATGGAGTTTTGGCTGGAAACCCAGAAGGGAATCTCATCGTATTTATTCATGGCTCTCCAGGATCTTGGACCGATTTTGCATCTATGGCAGACAGCTTTAAGTTGGATGAAAGCTATCAATTACTCTTTATAGATCGTCCGGGCTTTGGTGAGTCAGATATTAAACACACTGGAATATTGTCAGAACAAGCCATGAATATCTATGAACTTATTGATGAATTGAACTTAAGAGATAAAAAGATGTATGTCTTTGGCCATAGCTATGGAGGGCCTGTTGCCTGTGCTATGGCGCTGCAGTACCCTGAAATGGTAGACGGATTGGGATTGATAGCACCTTGCATCGCTTGGCCATATCAAGTTCCGAAATGGTATAATTCTTTTGCTAGCTTTCTTCCGATTAATCTATTGTTAGGTGATTGGCTTAAAAACAGCAACCGAGAAATGGTGAGATTGTATGAAATAGAACTTTTGGAAATGGAGAAGAGATTCTCGGAACTACAAATGCCTATTCTTTACGTTCAAGGCGGGAAAGATATTTTGGTCAATGCAAAATCAGCAGACTATTTTATTGAGAAATGTGGAGGGTGTAATATTGAAACCATTTACAATGCCGAGATGAATCACTTTGTACCATGGAGTCATCCACAACTTATATTTCAGGCAATTGAGAAACTCAACGAGACTGAGAATACAGATCTGTAAGAGCAGAGGCTAAGCTTTGAAATTTATATTTGAAGTCCAATCCCTTAGCTGTTTCCGAATCTACTTTCTGACTCATCAGCGCTAAGGTCCCCATTTCACCCATTATTGATTTGATCACAAATCCTGGAACAGGAGGCAACCAAAAAGGACGTTTCAGGGCTTTGGCCAGCTGTATTGAAAAGTCTTTATTCGTTTCAGGTTTAGGACCGCCTGCGTTGATTGGTCCTTGATGTTTTGAATGGTAAACATGTACGAACAATCGAGCAAGGTCTTCGGCATGAATCCATGACATCCATTGTTTGCCATTTCCTAAAGCTGAGCCAAGACCCCATTTGAATAAGCTGTCAATTTGTCCCAATACGCCGCCTTTTGGACTAAGAACGATTCCTATTCGTAGAGCCGCTGTTCTGATATTTAAATCCTTGTGAATTTCATCCAGCGCTTTTTCCCACTTTTGGGTAACACTTCCAAGAAAATCATTAGCAAAAGGCCCTTTTTCAGAGTACAGCTCTGTTTTTGAACTTGGATAAATGCCAACTGCAGAAGCACTGATTACTGCTTGAACGGCATGGTCTTCAAGTCGTAATGCCTCCTTCAGACAGTCCATGGTTTGTAGCCTACTCTCTAAAATCAACTGCCTATATTCTGCAGTCCATCTTTTGGATACAGTAGCTCCTGCAAGGTTAAATATCACATCTACTCCCTCTAAAGCTCCTTTTTCAAGATACATTTTAGAAGGATTCCAAAGGAATGTTCTATGACTGCTATTTTTTTTGTAGGCCTTACTACTGCTAAGATGAACTACATCCCACTGCTGAGAAATTAAGTAATCGGTGAGATATCCTCCCACCAAACCACTTCCACCTGTAATCAATGCCTTCATACTAGAAATTTAGTGTCTTATTAGATCCATTAAAAAAGGAGTTTGACCAATTGTTTGTCAATGGGAAAGTTAAACAGTTCTTCTGTCATTTTGTGCGAATGAATCCAGTCGAGCTCAAGAAGTTCAATTTCTGAGCTTTTGAGTGTTTTGAGATTGATCTCTTGAAGCGCTTTCACTTTATAATAAATGCTGATGACCTGATCTGAAAAGGAGAAAGCAGATTCCACAAAAAAATCGGTTGTGTATAAATGTTCTTCTACCTCAATGGGTAGATTGAGTTCTTCAAGAAATTCTCTCTTTAAACAATCTCTTGTTCCCTCGCCCCATTCCAATCCACCTCCTGGAAATTTCCTATAAGTCTTGCCTTTGATATTCTCAATGGTGGTTAATATTCTTTGGTCAGCATCGAAAAGAAGGCCGTAGACCCGAACATTAAATCGCTTTATTTCTTCCATGCCGCCAACATCTCGCGTTTTCCTGGAGGTCCAAGTCTTTTTTCTACATTAAATCCAGCTGCAATCATATTTCTACGAACTTGACCTTTAGCACAGTAGGTGACCAATAATCCACCAGAAAGCATACATTCAAAAATAGTTTTAAACATATCAATACTCCATAATTCGGGCTGAGCCTCTGGAGAAAATGCATCAAAATAAATCAAGTGATGCCTTGGCTCTGATTTGTAGTCTAAAAAGTCTATCTGTC
>CALCFH010000263.1 GCA_937900215.1 uncultured Cryomorphaceae bacterium | reverse complement strand
GATGCCATGGGTCGTTTATCGTATACCGATTTTTACTGGAATGGATTGGGCTATTATGGAGGGGATTTTTATGAATATTACGGTCAATCAGATAGTTTAAAATTGTCTTACTACAGGTACTTTTTCAACTCAAGCTTGATTTATCCTAATCTAATTCAAGAATATAAGAGATCTGCAGGAATGTATTTAGACACTATAGTGTACAAAACTGCTTCTCCGGTGGATTCCAGTATAAGCATAACCGGAATGGATGTCTTCTATTCTCAGTTCAATGGAGTAGATTCTAAAGAGTGGAGCAGTTCTGCTGCGGACTACGCATGGATACCCGGCAGACAATCCTTGATATTATACAATCCCAAGCAGGAAAAGGGACAAATGGTTTTATTTGATGGAAAAGGCCAAGCTCATACTTTCACAATAGATGGTAGGGAGCAGCAAGAAATTTTTATTGGCTTTCTCAGAAGTGGGTTGTACCTGATACAAGGGAAGACTGAAAATCAATGGTGGCGAGGGAAGATAATTAGAGGAACCTAGTGATTTGGTTGCCATTAAGGATTTTCTGACAGTGATTGGAATGCAGACGGTAGATTAGAAGTTTAATTTTCTTGCTACTATGATTATTTAGAAGTTTATTTTTGAGTTTGTATCCTGAGTAGAATACCATAAAACAAAGTAGGAGGAGACTGAAGTCTATTATATTTGAAAAGAAGTTCACCAAACCAATGAGAGAAATTATTTTATCTATTTGTATAAGTGCAGCTGTTCTTAGCTATACCACTCAAACCAAGAAAGTTGAAAGCATGGAAGACACCCCCAAAGCGGCAGAAGAAACACAATCGTTTGATGACACCATTCCCAAGGTAACGGGCATAGGTGGGATTTTCTTCTTCTCCGACAATCCCTCAGAAACCAAAGATTGGTACGCAAAGAATTTAGGATTGAATGTAAACGAATGGGGTTCCTCCTTCGAATTCCGAAATGCCCATCGTCCAGAAGAGATTAACTATTTGCAATGGAGTCCTTTTAAAACGGGAAATGAATACTTCGCTCCGTCTACCAAAGAATTCATGATCAATTACAGAGTTCAGAACATCGAAGGTTTGGTAAAGAAGCTACAGCTCAATGGAGTTACGGTTTTAGATACCATCGAGAGCTATGAGTATGGCAAGTTTGTGCATATCATGGATGCGGAAGGAAATAAAATAGAGCTTTGGGAGCCGGTGGATAAGGTGTTTACCGAAATGGGCGGGGAGACTACAAAATAGCCTGCAGAGCATAGAATTTCTTTCTTTTGTAGATGTAGAGGATTCATTATCGCTAGAGGATATCCACCTAGAAATGGGGGGCGGAGAATGGCGCTTAGCCTTTCTTCTTTTTAAGAGACTTTAGCAGTGTTCTGGCGGGCTTCAATAAGGTATTGTCTGTAAAGGCTCGGCCGCCCGATATTTCGTGGGTTATACCGCCATACTTTACAATTTCGCGGCTATAAAGCAGCAGTTCTTGCTGAACCGCTTTTTCAAGTGATCCGAAATATTCTGGGTCTTTGTCGCAAAACAAGAGCAATTGGGCTAATTCTGTATCCGTTTTCAAATGTGGGATCTTTCTATAGTCTCTAAATGTATAGAAATTCAGTCTCTTGAGTGGAGAAAAGAATTTCAACATTAGAAAGACAGCCTACAGATATCCTCTGCACTATAGCTCGCAGTATAGAAGTACTTGAGGAATGAT
>CALCFH010000262.1 GCA_937900215.1 uncultured Cryomorphaceae bacterium | reverse complement strand
GTAACCTTTCAGTATAAAGGAGTAATACGTGAATTGGGAAAAGTTTTTGGCCTCCCCAAAATTGAAATAGATAAGCTAAGCCGAAACCTTGTGCCTTATGATCAGTTAGACGATATTTCTAAGTTGTTGATGCGCTATGGCTCGTATATTCAAGACTTCCCAAATTATCTAAGTATACATGCTGGGGGAATTCTTATTACGGATAAGCCAATATCTTATTTCTCAGCTACTTTTATGCCTCCAAAGGGCTTTCAGACTACACAATTCGACATGGTAGTGGCCGAAGACATCTCTATTTATAAGTTTGATATCTTGAGTCAGAGAGGACTTGGAAAGATTCGCGATGCACTTGAAATGGTTCGCAGAAACCATCCTGACACACAATTACCGGATATACATGACATTCGATTATTCAAAGACGATGCCCGTATAAAGTCAATGCTTCGAGAAGCAAAAGCCATAGGATGCTTTTATGTAGAGTCTCCTGCAATGCGCATGTTAATGAAAAAACTTCAAGTAGATGACTATTTGGGTCTTGTAGCTGCCAGCTCAGTTATTCGCCCCGGTGTAGCTAAATCTGGAATGATGCGAGAGTATATACTCAGATATCGATTTCCAGATAAGAGGAAGGATGCCCATCCATTAATGTTGGAAATAATGCCAGAAACATTTGGCGTTATGGTATACCAAGAAGATGTAATTAAGGTTGCGCACTATTTCGCAGGACTCAGTTTAGCAGAAGCGGATGTATTAAGGCGGGGAATGTCTGGAAAGTTTAGAGGGAGAGAGGAATTTGAAAAAGCACGAATTCAATTTTTTGAGGGATGTAAAGAAAAGGGCTATGAAGATACTCTGAGTAAAGAAGTATGGAGGCAGGTAGAGAGTTTTGCTGGCTATGCCTTTGCAAAAGGTCATTCTGCTTCATATGCGGTAGAGAGTTACCAGTGCCTATATCTAAAGTCTTATTATCCAATGGAGTATATGGTTGCTACTCTCAATAATGGAGGGGGGTTCTACAGCCCAGAATTGTATCTGCATGAGGCTCGAATGTTAGGAGCCATTGTAGAACCACCCTGTGTAAATAAAAGCAATACTCTTTGTGAGTTATATGGAGAAACTATTGTGCTAGGATTTGGAATGATTAAAGATCTCTCAGATGAATGCATGCGAAATATAATTATTGAGAGAAATAAAAACGGAAAGTATACGTGTCTTTTAGACTTTGTAAATAGAGTAGATGTTTCTCTAGAGCAAATTCACCTTCTCATTAAGATTAATGCCTTTCGATTTACTGATACTAATAAGAAGCGTTTGTTGTGGGAAGCGCATTTTTTATTGAATAAGGCTCCTAAAAGACATTCCGAAGCGAGTTTATTTAGCGAACCACCCAAGCGTTTTGAATTACCAGATTTAGACTTTGCAGAACTAGAAAATGCCTACGATGAAATTGAATTGCTAGGGTTTCCACTATCTAATCCCTTTGATCTTTATTTATCCGATGAAGATGGAGTTACAACTGAAGATCTTGCTCCAAAAGTCAATCAAAAAATAGAGGCTTTTGGGTACTTGATATCTATTAAAACAACAAAGACATCTAAAGGAGACGCCATGTTCTTCGCCAATTTTATAGATATGAAAGGCGAATTTTTAGATACGGTACATTTTCCTGAATGCGCTGTGCGATATCCTTTTAGAGGAAAGGGAGTCTATCGTTTCTTCGGTAAGGTGGTAGAAGAATTTGATTGTTACACAATTGAAGTTGAATGGATGAAGAAAGTAGATATGAAACCCGATTCTCGCTATGCTGATATCCGACGCAAAACATATATACATTCCAATAAATCAGATGCATTCTCAAGATAGACAAATAGCGCATATGGATCTAGATAGCTTCTTTGTTTCTGTAGAGAGACTTATAGATAGTAGGTTGAATAACAGGCCTATACTTATTGGAGGAACGAGTTCTAGAGGTGTGGTGGCGTCGTGTAGTTATGAGGCAAGAGCCTTTGGTGTGCACTCAGCAATGCCTATGAAAATGGCGAAACAATTGTGTCCAGAGGCCATTGTTCTAAAAGGAAATAGTGGAACATACACTAAGTATTCTCAACTCGTAACCGATGTTGTTCGAGAATCAGCTCCTGTATTCGAAAAAACATCTATAGATGAATTTTATATAGATTTCACTGGAATGGATCGATTTTTTGGGACATTTAAATATGCTAAGGAATTAAGAAGCAAGATTATAAAAGAAACAGGCTTGCCCATTTCTTTTGGACTTTCTATAAATAAGACAGTATCTAAAGTGGCTACAGGGGAGGCTAAACCCAATAATGAAATAGAAGTTTCAAAGGGTGCTGAAA
>CALCFH010000261.1 GCA_937900215.1 uncultured Cryomorphaceae bacterium | reverse complement strand
TATCGAACTCTTTCACTTCCACTAATGGATTTACAACACTTAAACCACTTGGAAGTGTTCTTTCTTGCACATTACCAAAAAGGGATTGAACACCCACTTGTCCTGGATCTATCTGAATAACAGCCTTTGATAATGCTCCTAGCACTAATAATACAATACCCGCAATTCTAATCACACCTGACATTTTCTGTAAAGGTGAAGCTGGAGTATTGACTACAAAACTGGCGATTATGGCCGCCAAACCTAAAAATAATAACATTGACATAGTCTTTTCTCTGTTTATTGAATGGCTAATTTAAGCAATATAAAGCCCCAAAACTATGGAAATCGGATAAATGGACTTTAGCAAATCTATTCGGTTTTTAGACCTGATGATACATTTTGAGACCGTTGCAAGGAGTGCTACTAATTAGTGATATATTTCGTATCTTTTGGGTATGGAATTAATACCACAGCCGACCCTAGCAGATAGTATCTGCGATCTTCGTTCTAGGAAAATAAAACGAACATTTTTCGTTCAAATCAATACGCTAATAGATTGGAAACCTTTCATTTCAATAATCAACCTTCATTATACTAAAGGTAAAAGTGCAACTGGCAAACCAAGTTACAGCGGTTTGTTACTTTTCAAAATGAGTTTGTTACAGACATGGTACGGTTTAAGTGATTACGAAGTAGAAGACCGTATAAATGATAGCATCTCCTTCAGTTATTTTTGTGGATTAACAATTGATAGTGTAGCTCCTGACCATAGCACATTAAGTCGATTTAGAAGTATAATGACTAAAGCCAAAGCTTATGAACCCTTATTCAAAGAGATCAATAGGCAGCTTGAAGCTCACAATATAATTGTGAAAACGGGGGCAATAATTGATGCTAGCGTAATAGATACACCATTAAAACCTAAGGGAAAAAGTAAGCATGAAGTAACTGAGGATAGAGAAGAAGATATAAAGGTTGAGAAGTCGTACCCAAAAAGTGTAGACAAGGATGCGGCATGGCTAAAGAAAGGGGGTAAGTTTAGGTTTGGCTACAAAAAACATCACGTGACAGACCAAGAAGGCTTGGTTTTAGGTGTGCTCACTACTAAGGCAAGTACGAACGAAATAGCCAACTTAGAAGATGTACTAGATACCGCAGACTTACCAGAAGGGATTTCTTTAAAAGCAGACAAAGGTTACCAATCAATGAATAATGGGAAGATTTTAGAAAAGCGAAAACTTAAAAACCACATCTTGAAAAAAGCAAAAAAGAACCAACCCTTAACTCATTGGGAAAAAAAGTTCAACAAGATAATTGGCAAAACCAGATTCAAAGTAGAACGCACTTTTGGTGGAATCAATAGGTGGTTTTCTGGAGGCACAGCAAGATATAGAGGCATTGAAAAAATGCACACCCAGAATCTTATGGAAGCTCTATGTTACAATTTATATCGAAGTCCAGGGATAATTATGTCCAATTGTAATAATTAAGAGAAAAAAACTTCAAAAGGGGCTTATTGACTATTAAAAGATTATAAAGAGGCCAAAAAGGAAGAAAAATCAACACTAAATTCATAGTACAAAAATTAAAAATCATAATGTCGACCTTTCGCAACGGTCTCAATCCATCCCATAAGGTGAGAGCTTGCCCATTAAATGTATTATTCTTTATGCCTGTCATAATTCTGCCGCGTCTATCCACTAATTCAAAAGTAAACTCGAAGTTGCCGTTTCCATTCAGTACCAAAGTTTCATTTTTCCCATCTCCGTTTGGTGAAAATGCCGTAGGGATATAAAACCGTAAACAGCCCTCTTCTAAAGTAAGCGTGTCAGAAGAAGGGCAATAGGAATCTACCTTTTGGATTATGTATGTTCCATAATTAGTTACTTTGATGCTTTTTTGGTTGGAAAGAAATAAACCATTCAAAAACCACTCAACGGGTTCGTTAGTGTTTTCCA
>CALCFH010000260.1 GCA_937900215.1 uncultured Cryomorphaceae bacterium | reverse complement strand
ATTATGTAAGTGATATTTCCCCAGATTTTCAGTACAACGCAAGTGAGACCGATGATGTAACTCTCAAGCGTAAGGTAATTCGTGGAGGCTCTTGGAAAGATGTCGCCGCATTTATGCAAGTGAGTACGCGTGACTTTGAATATCAAGACACTGGAAAGAGCTATGTAGGCTTCAGAACTATTCAAGACTTCTTGGGTAGAGATGCCAAAGATTTTTAATTAACCGAAACACCTAACACCAAATACCTCAACAACTATGGCATTTATCGATGTAAACGGAAAGCGCTTCAAAAACTTCATGGCAAAACTCTATGGATGGGGAGCATCAGTAGTAATTCTAGGAGCAATGTTTAAGATATTGCACTTACCAGGAGCAGACTTTATGTTGGTTGTCGGTTTAACAACGGAAGCCGTGATTTTCTTCTTTTCTGCTTTTGAGAAGCCACATCAAGAAGTCGATTGGACATTGGTTTATCCTGAACTAGCTGGAATGGAGGACATCGACGGAATGCCGGTAGATAATTCAAGAAACAAAGGGAACAACAATGGTCTTACTGTTACTCAAGAGTTGGATAATATGCTTGAAGAGGCCAAAGTAGATAAAGACTTAATTGAAAGCCTAGGAATGGGCTTAAGAAAGTTTGGAGATACTGCCCTACAATTGAATGAAACGGCTTCAGCTGCGGTAGCAACAAAAGATTACAGTAATCAGCTGAGTATGGCCTCTAAGAATATGGAGTCTTTGAATGCGCTTTATGCCGTTCAGTTAGAGTCTTCTGCAGGGCATGTTGAGTTGCAGAATGCGCTCATGGAGAATCTTCAGGGAAGTGTTCAAGATTCAACTAAGTTGAATTCTGAGGTTTCAGTTCTTATAGACAATATGAAGAATCTGAACTCAGTATACGGAGGTATGTTGAGTGCAATGAACGGCGGCAGAAATTAGGCCTGATTTAGAATAAAATAATAAAGCCAAAAAGAAGAAAGAATGGCAGGAGGAAATCTGTCTCCAAGACAGAAAATGATCAATATGATGTATTTGGTGTTGACGGCTCTATTGGCCTTAAACATTTCCAAAGACATCTTAGATGCTTTAGTTAAGCTAGAAGATGGCCTAGAGCAAGGTGCTCAGATTGTTGAACAAAAGAATGGAGAGGTATACAGTCAATTCACAGCAGCTGCTGTGGAGAATCCAGTTAAAGCGGGTCCTTGGAAAGACAAGGCCTATGAAGTTAAATCTAAGTCCGATGAATTGTATTCTACTATAGAGACAATCAAGACAGATTTAATAGAACTTACTGGTGGTGAAATAGAGAAATCAGGTCAAATGATCCCCAAGGGTCTCGATAATCGTGAGAAAGCAGCAACGTATATGCTGGTAGAAGGTCGAGGAAAAGAACTTAGGGCAAGTATTGAAGGCCATAGAGATGCTTTATCTGATTACGTAAAGGGTAATGAGGCCATTGTATCTTCTATTAAGACTGCATTTAATACAGATGATGTATCCATGGAAGGTAAACAAGTGAAATGGGAGAATGCTACTTTCGAGCACTACCCTTTAGCAGCAGTATTAGCCTTCCTTACGGACTATCAAGCGAAAATTAGAAATGCTGAGTCTGACGTTATCGGTGAGTTGCAGAAGAATATAGGTAAGTCGGATTTGAAGTTTACAGATGTTATTCCTGTTAAAATTCCAAAAAGCCAATTTGTAACACAAGGTGATCAGTATGAGGCGCAGGTTTTCCTTGCGGCTTACGATAGAACACAGAATCCTGAGATTTTAATCAACGGTCAAGCCTTAGAATCCTCTGCAATAGTAAACGGGATAGGAACATTTAAGTTACCAGCAAATTCAGTTGGTGAGATAAAATGGGCAGGAAAAATTAGGTTGAAGCAAAATGGGGTAACGAAGGAATACGACGTAGACGGCTCGTACAATGTTTCGCCTCCAACAGCGGTAATCTCTCCGTCAAAGATGAATGTATTGTACCGTAATGTGGACAATCCATTAGAAATAGGTGTTCCAGGTTATGATCCTGCGAAGGTGCGCGTTACTGGACCCGGCATCAGACAGGTCTCTGCGGGTCAATATATGGCGGATGTTTCGAGTGTAAACGACAAGGAGATCAGTATTAATGTTGCAGTAGAAGGTGAAGATGGGACTGTAAAGCAAATGGGGAAAAAGACTTTCAGAGTAAAGTCGGTTCCTTCAGCAGAGGGTTCGTTGCAAGGTCAGAAGGAGGTTCTTCGCTCTGCGAGCTTTATAAAGAATGCCTCTGTAGATGCAAAGTTGCCAGATTTCGCATTTGATTTAGAGCTAAGTGTAACCTCTTTTGAAGTAGTAATACCCGGTTTTCCGCCAGAAAAGATTCAAGGTAACCGCTTAAACGCAGGTTCAAAGGCCTTGATAGACAAGACAAAGAACGGAGCCACGATCGTGTTTAGAAATATAAAGGCATCAGGTCCAAAAGGATTGCGCGTGAGTGCTGCGGGCTTTTCAATTGATGTAAACAACTAATTTGCAATGAAGAATCTGAGATATTCCCTTTCTTTTTTCCTGTCGTTAATGATGTTGGGATTTATGAGCGAAGCTCAGATCCTTACGCCAGACGATGATGGAATAATTCCTGAGCCTACAAAATTCCAGTACCACAATAGAGTGGTAGCGTATCCTTTTTTAAGACAGGCAGATATGCTGTGGTCTACAAGGCACTGGGAGAGAATAGAGCTCAAAGAGAAGATGAATCATCATCTGTATTACCCCTTGAAAGCTATTGTAGACAGAAAGCCTTTGTTTGATGTTCTAGTAGATGGGATAATTTCTGAAGGTACTATTCTGGAGGTATTTAAAGATGATAGATTCACAATACCACTAACACCAGAGGCCTTAGAGCAGTTGGTTTCGAGTTTGGATACAATGCCAGTAGATCCAGATTTGCCAGTTCGCAGAGAAGATCCAAGCACCTATTTCTTAGATACCATTCGAGTACGCGCGAATAATGTTACCGCATATTTGATAAAGTCAGATTGGTTTTTCGATAAGCAAAGGGGTGAGATGAAGAATCGGATTATCGGTATTGCACCTTTCGTTCAAGACCCTAAAAATCCAGCGAATTCCTACCCATTGTTCTGGGTTTGGTTTCCAGATGCGCGCTATGCCTTGCATACACACACTGCTTTCAACAGAAACAACGACACACGTAGACTTACTTTTGATGAAGTATTTCACTTAAGACAGTTTAATAGTGTAATCTACAAGGAAGAGAATGTCTTCGATAGAACCATTGCAGACTATAAGAGAAATGATGCGCTTAGCCAATTGTTAGAGGCCCAGGCTATTCGTGAGAGTCTCCGTGATATGGAGCACGATATGTGGGAATTCTAAATTTGTTTAAATTGTTAAAGGCCACCTCAGAGTGGCCTTTTTTATTGCTTTTATGTCAAGAATAAGAATCGTTGGAGGTGGTTTAGCAGGATCCATCCTTGCTTTACAATCCTTGGAAAAGGGTTACACAGTAGAATGGTGGAAGTCAGGCACTCCAAGCTCCAGTATAGTGGCTGCCGGGATAAGTAATCCGCTTGCACTTAAAAGATTGAAGTTTATCCAGAGAGCAGATGAATTTATGTCTTTCTCAGAAGAGTTTTATAGAGATGTCGAAAGACAATCAAGCCAATCTTTTTACCATATTTTGCCGCTTTATCATATTCTTCATACCAATGGAGAAGTGAACGATTGGCAGGTGAAGGCCGAATCTCCTTTAGGAGAAAAGTACTTTGGAACGGTAAGCAATCACAGTGCATTGCGCAAATCACTTGGCAAACTCCAAAATGTTGGTTGGTTAGACACGGAACTTTTTTTAGATACTGCTTCGAAAATTTCACATCCAAGACTTATTTCAGAACAAAGGTTTTGGACCGAGTCCGATCTGACAGATGGCATAGAGACCGTGCTTTGTCAAGGTTGGAAATCCGTGAATTTGCCATTTGGTATTCCTTCGAAGTCTTTTAACCCCGCCAAAGGAGAAGTTCTACTTATCGCGTCTAAAAGTTTTCCGATAACGGATGGAATATTGCATGGAGGCATATTTGTTTTACCACTAGGAAATCATCGATTTAAGATCGGATCAACCTATACTTGGGATGAGTTAGATGAGCATCCATCTGAAAGTGGTCGCGCTTTTTTAGTTGAAGAATTTGAGAAAATGTGGGATGGAGAATATGCTGTAATAGATCATCTGGCAGCGGTAAGACCCACTACGAG
>CALCFH010000259.1 GCA_937900215.1 uncultured Cryomorphaceae bacterium | reverse complement strand
CAAAGAAGAAATTGAGGCTTTGGAAGCAGAGCATGCTGAGGCTCCTCATACCCGGGTGTTGCAACGAGCCTTGGCAGAAGAGGTAACCGAAAGGGTACACTCGCGCACAGATCTAGACAATGCGATAAGCGCATCGGATATATTGTTCGGAAAAGGAACCGAAGAGAGCCTTCGCAGCCTAAACGCCTCTACGCTTATGAATATATTCGAAGGCGTAGACCAATTTGAAGTTTCAAGAGATCAACTGAGCGCCGGCATGCCTATCCTAGATTTCTTAGCAGAAAGCACAGCCGTATTTGCCTCTAAGGGAGAGGCCAGAAAAATGCTTCAAGCCAACGGGGTATCCATCAACAAACAGAAAGTAGGGGTAGACTATGTACTCGACACCAAAGATTTGTTGAACAATCAGTTGATCTTGGTTCAGAAAGGCAAGAAAAACTACTATTTAATTCGCCTAAGCTAATTAGAACGGAAGGTAGGTATACATCGCATTTACAATCTGCTCGTGGTTTTTCTCATTGGGCTTTTGGAAATAAGAAAAAGTATAGCCCGAAACATCACGCACTTCCTTCAACTTCGGAGCATTGAACTTTGTGCCATTGGTAATAACACAATACGGAAGAGAGCCCTTTAGAACCAAAATGAGTCTAAAGGCGGGTTCTGTTTCAAAACCGCAATTTTCGAAGCGTTTTACATAATAGAAGAACTCATCTTCTTCCCGCTTTTCGAAATCTTCGCTTTCAAAAAGAGCCGTAAAACGCTCTTCCTGACGGCCTCTGTTTTTATCTTTCAAGGTGTTTTCAATCTCCAACTCAGGCACCGATGCACTTACAAATCGGTTTTTATGGGCCGTACCGCTCAGAATAAGCTTAGAGTAGTTTCTGAACTTTCTTTCCGTCATGGCCTGCATTTCCACTCCATCTATATCAGAGAGAACTTCGCCTACCTTTTCTTTTTTTAAGTTAAAAAGTTCGGTTCCTTTTGCAACCATAGATTCACCCACCTTATCGGATTCTACCAGAAATACACCGCTCACCGCAAACCACTCTTCTTCAATGGGCAAAACGCAAAGGCGAGTGGAGTCTTTTACCTCAAACAAAGGAGCGCCACCTGCCTGAGAAAGAACCTCTAAACGCGAGTCGGCGTATTGTGCTTGTGCGAGAGTAAGACTAAGAAAGGCGTAGAGGAGAATACTTTTTTTCATTCTAGTGTTTGAGTTAAATAAGGAGATTGCAGCCCCGAAGATCGGAAGTATCTAGCCTTCCTACAATTTCAAAGCCATGTTGGGTTTTTCTTCCTAGATCGTCGGTAGCAATAAAAGAACAAGAATACACATTGGCTAAATCAATGATGTTTACAACGCCACTCTTGCGCGTTTCGGTATGGTCGAGCGGATTGCGCGGATCTCGGAATCGAATCTTCATCCAAGGCGGACAATCAAATCCGGCCTCTTCTTTATAATAGGCCTGAGACAATAACTCCGTCATTCCATATTCAGAGTAAACGGTGTTACAGCCCAGCTTTTCTTTTAGGATGGCATGCAGTTCTTCACGAATCATTTCCCTTCCTCTCCCTTTCATTCCGCCCGTCTCCATCACCTTCACGTATTTTAAACGAAGAGGAAAGTCTACAGCAAGATCTAGCAAAGCATACGACACCCCAATGAGCCAAGCGGGTGTTTTCTGTTCTTCCAAGCTCTGCAATTGGTCAATAAGTCTGTCTTTGTCTTTCAAATAAAAGCCCGAAGCGGGATGTTGCGTTTTATCCATCCAATGCCTGCACATTTCTACCAAGGAAGAATCGCCGTTTTCTAAGTAGTGTGGAAGAAGAGCTAGGATGGGTCCTTCCAACTTCCCGAAAGCGAATTGAAAAGCCTCAAGGCTTATTGCGTGGTACAGATCGAGAGAGCGAACAAAGTGTTTTGATCTTCCCTCCGACCCCGTTCCGCTGCTCAAAAAACGCATAGAATAAGTTTCGTTGGAGGCATATACCTTATGCGTTTTAAAAAAGGAAATAGGGAGGAAGGGAATATCTGCAAGGGAATGTACAAGTTCTTCCCCTTTTCCAAGCGCCAGACACCATTGTTTATAAATCGGATTGTTTTGGAACTGATAGCGAAACACCTCTAAGGCGATGGATTCAAAATTACCGCCATTGGCTAATTCGAATAGCGTATTTTTGAATTCTTCCAAACCAAAAGGAAAAGCAGTGCGTTCCAATAATATGATTTCTTCCACAAAGGTAATGGCTCTTATGCTGCTCTTGGCATGCATCTCCTGTACAAAGGATCAAAGCATCTCCAATCTGCCTAAGTTAGAGTGGACAGATTACGAGTGGATCAGTACAGAAGTGCCAGGAAGTGGAACGGTAGATCGCATTCGGGTAAGACTGTTTTTCCAAGATGGCGATGGCAACATTGGCCTAGAAGAAAATCAAACCAGTCCGCCTTTCGATACCTCTTCGGCTTTTTACTATAATCTGTGGGTGCGCTATTTCGAAAAGCAGGCCGACTCTCTGGTTGAAATCATTACCCTTCAGCCCTACAGCACCCGATTGCCCAATCTTACTCCCACCGGACAAAACAAAATTTTAGAAGGAACCATAGAGTACGATCTAGACGTAACTCAATCGCTCAGCGATTCAGTGGCCTTCTCCTTCCGCATAGCCGATAGGGATCTCAATCTCAGCAATGAAGTTTTTTCGCCCCTACTGCCGAGCGAGAGATAAACTGATTTTTTTTCTCCTTCAACGAGGGAATCAAGAAGGGATAACCTCTAAGTATTCAGACAAACCATCAAATTTGAATACATCCTGCGCAACCTACTCGCCCAATGACTGCGAGGATTGGCGAAGGAAAGAATCTTTTACCCTATTATTCAGACCCATCCTATACTCCAACTTGGTTTAAGACTGCTCAGTAGATTCCGCAGAATTTTCATAGAATTCCAGACTTTGATTGACTCAATCAAGAAGGAGATTCGATTAGTCAAGAGAATGTCCAGGGCTCCCTTTACATAGCTGACTTCTTCTTTACCACTTGTCCGAAAGTTTGCCCAAAGAGGACTGCCCATCAGAAAGTAGTTCAAGATACCGCAGTTACAATCCGTGAAAAAAGCAGCCACGTGCACTCAGATGCCCGAGCAGTGGGTGCCGCCCGCAGTGGAGCCACGAACAGTAGAGCCCAATAGGAACGGCCAATGTACTCACTGCAAGACTCAAATCACAGAGGGCCTTTCGAAATCTTAGTGGTACACCATTTTTCCCCTGTATTTCTTTACCAACTCGTTCGCAAAAGCTGCTTTATTATTCCGCAATAATTCCATAGACTCTCCATTTACAATGGTGGGATGGATGTCTCTAAGATTGCCATCGCTCCAGAATGCCAGCTCTACAAGTACGGGAGCCAATGCCAATCCCTTGTCTGTTAAAAGATAGAGGTTTTCCTTTTTATTATCCAGACGCTTGGTTTTACTAATGATACCCACCTCTTCCAAAAGTTTGAGTTTGGCTGAAAGAATGTTGGTAGCAATAGCTTCTTCACTTTCGGTAAAGTCTTTAAAAGTTTCTTTGCCTTCAATAAGCATTTGCTTTACGATAACCAATATCCACTTGTCGCCTACAACATCTAGTGCTGAAGTGAACGGACAATTACATCTGAAACCCTGTGGCATGGATTGGTTCTTTAATCAGTATTACTTGCAAAATGAAATTTATTTCCATTATTGCTTGCGTATTGAAAGTTATGCTTGCGAAACAAAAGTAATAAGTACTCATCAAATAGCAAAATCAATGAGAAAAGGAATCGGCGCGTTGGTGTTGTCAGGAATTATAGTTTCCTGCAGCACTGCTCAAACAGAATCAACAACGGATGTGAATTCATCTAAAACAGAAACAATGACTAACAAAGAAATCGTAGGCACTTTCTTGGGTGCTGTTGCTACGCAAGACGCAGAAACAATGCGCAAATTTGCCAATGTAGATTACATTCAACACAACCCCTTTGTACCAACGGGATTGGAACCTTTTATCCAACTCTTGCCTGTCTTAAAAGAACATGGAACGTATGCGGAAAACGTGAGAATGTTCCAAGACGGCAACTACGTATTTATGCACAACATCTGGAAAAATGCGGCTCCTTTTGGAGCGGATGAAATGGTCGCCTTCGATATCATTCGTGTAGATGAAAACGGCAAAGTAGCTGAGCATTGGGATGCCATGACGGTCCTTGTAAAAGAAACAGCCAGTGGAAGATCACAAACCGATGGTCCAACTGCGGTAGAAGATCTAGATAAAACAGAGGCAAATAAGGCATTGGCCATAGCCCTGATAGAAGATGTGTTGATGGGTAAAAATCCCAGTAAAATTTCAGAATACATCAGTGCGGAGCAGTATGACCAGCACAACCCTGGAATAAAAGATGGATTGAGCGGAATAGTAGAAGCGGTTGAGTACCTCACTTCCCAAAATAATATGTTCAAATACACTAAAATTCATAAAGTTCTTGGCGAAGGAAATTTTGTGCTCACGGTGAGCGAGGGAGAATGGAGTGGGAAGTCGCAGGTCTTTTACGATTTGTTCCGAATGAAAGCGGGTAAGATCGTAGAGCATTGGGATATCATCCAAGAAATCCCTACCGAAGGTTTGGCTCACAGCAATGGAATGTTTGGGTTTTAGCGAATACTGCTATTTGCAGCAGTACTAGGAGTGTTCAATAAAGTGCTCTGCTAGATCGCGACTAATTCTGCTCAAATGCTGCAAAGCGAAGAGGCTCCAGACCCACAATGGGCAGTGTATGCTTATTTGAAGTTGACAGAATTGCCTTTTGGAAAGCATCCAACTCGAACGCTTGTTGGAATTACTTGAGGCCTTGATAAAATGAACGAACTCAAGTTATTCAAGATAGAGATCTAAAAGAAATACGCTTAGAGAAGGTCTTTGGCGGCACTTCTACCTGATGGCAAGCATTTCTTTGTTTTAAATATCACAAGAGTTTCGGATCTTGTGATATTTTTTGTGAGTTTTAAAATGTCTACAATGCCACCCCCCGCAAAACGCCCTTTTCATTTTTTTCATTTCCTCTCAAGTCCACAACTGAACTGAGATGCTACGAATAGGTGGTTGTTTGAAACAATGTGGAATGTTGTAGTTGAAAAATGAGGCGGAAAAGAGGGCCGCCGCTGTTCTTAAGAGGTATCGAAGTATTTGAAAATCAGAGTATAAAAAAGTAGGCGCAAGACCCACAGCGCGAAGCCATGCCTATTGAGAAGGATCAACCCATCAAAACAGACTAAAACATCGCATTTGGCAATCATAAGGCATAAAAAAGGACAGCCTAGCTGCCCATCGTATCCTCATTTTAGAACCTTCCCTTCCACATTCAAGGGCCATTCCTCCGTTTAGCCAGAAAGGCTAAAACGCTTTCCCCATAGCGCTGCACTGCATACTTCAAGCCCGGTTCCGTGCAACAGCGGTTTCATTCTAGGCCCTACGGGCCGAACGAAACCTTAGTTGTTGCCACCAGTTTTTATTCATATTGAACTGTTATTCCTTTGTTCTCATATGGTCTTATTATCTCTTTAATTTTTGACTTATCAAACCTATTTTCTCTTATCAACAGATAAGCAAGTTTTGGTAAGGTCATAAGTGTATCAGGTAATTCCGTTAATTCATTTCCATTAACAGCAAGGCTTTCGAGGCTGTCAATTGTTGCAATCCAATTTGGAATAGTCTTTATTTCATTAAATCCAATTGTTAACCTTTTCAATTTTGGGAATTGTAAAATTGATTTTGGAATTTTGCCAAGTCTATTCGAATGAATATTTAAATACTCAATATTTTTTAGTTCAAAAAGCCCGTTTGGCAATTTGGTCATATTGGCATTGTTTATAAAAATCTCTTTCTGGTCAAGATAAGTTCCTCTTTCATATCCTAACGGTAGAGAATTCTTTAAATCTCTCTTATTGAACTTGTTACAAATAATGTCGGCAATTGAATCTCGAAACTTATAATCAACCTCTCCTTTATCGTTTATAGCTCCTACTACATAATCAAATTTAAAATTATCCTTTCCGTAACAATTGAATCTTTCGTAGTAGGTTGTTGTAAATTTTTCACCTGTTCCGGTCACAGGAAATCTGTATCTCTGTTTAAAGTCTGTCTTTTTCGAAGAGGTTAGTAAAACTCCACTTTTTGGGATATGGATTTCATTATTTGTGAAATAGTTGTTTTCTAATTCCGGTTTATTTTCAATTCCAAAAACAATTACAAAATTTTGATTTTGTCCAACGAAAGGTTTTTCATTGTTGCCGAAGTATATCTCGCTTCCAACGTCCCAATTCAAATAATACAGTGTATGAGATAATACATAGATTACTATCAAAGACCATTCAATGAGTTCTCTTTTTGCGATTTTAAATTTTCTTCTAAGAAGAAAGCTGACTAAAACCAGAATAGCATAGACTCCATAGAGCCAAAGTATCGCCCCAATTCCCCAAAATCCATAAATGAAGAAGAAGATAAATAGTCCAAACAGAAAGACTAAAATACTAAATGTGAATATTGGATTTTTCAGTTTCATTCAAATTGGTGGCAACGTTTTGGCTATGCGCAGTGTCCCGCAGGGCATTGCGTATAGGTGTTGTTGAACGAATCCTCCCTTTGGTCGGAAGCTTTTTCGTGCTGGATAAAAATA
>CALCFH010000258.1 GCA_937900215.1 uncultured Cryomorphaceae bacterium | reverse complement strand
AAGATTCTCATCAATTTCTGCAAACACAGGCAATCCGCCCCCAAGAAGTACGCCATCGATAGTGGCAATGTAGGTAAAGGGAGGAACAACGATTTCATCTCCAAAACCCAATCCTGAGGCAGCCATTGCTGCAGCCACAGCAGTAGACCCACTACTAACAGCATGGGCATAGGAAGCCGAAGTATATTTTCGAGTTTCAGCCTCTAATTCTCTGGCTTTCCAACGATCTTGTCGGATATGCTCATGATTGTAACGAAAAAGGCAACCCGTCTCTAACACTTCATTTACCTCATGACGCTCTTCGGCGCCAAAAACATCCATTCCAGGCATAGTATAAAAATATAAGAGGCAAAAATAAGCGTAAGTTTGGGAGGCATTGTAAAGCTGATGAAACGAAATATTCTGGGTATAATTCCCGCCCGCTTTGGTTCAAGTAGATTTGAAGGAAAGCCTTTGGTAGATATTCACGGAAAGCCCATGATTCAATGGGTATATGAGGCGAGTTGTAAGGCTCTTGACTCTGTAGTTGTTGCTACAGACGACCGCAGAATTGAAAGTGTAGTGAAGTCTTTTGGAGGAAGAGTTGTAATGACTTCCAAAGATCATATAAATGGCACAAGCCGCTGTGTTGAAGCCTTAGAGAAATTTGAACTCGAGGAGGAAACTATTTTTTCAGCTGTCATAAACATTCAGGGTGATGAGCCCATGATTGAGCCTGAGGTTTTGCGTGCTCTAAAAAAGAGTCTTGATTCTGAATCAGTTGACCTAGCCACCCTTGTCAGCGAGGTTACAGACTCTCAAGATCTCTTCAATGAAGGAGAGGCTTTCGTCACCTTAGACAATAAAGCAAATGCGCTTTACTTTAGCCGTTCTGTCATTCCTTTTGTTCGCAATGTACCCAAAG
Organism: uncultured Cryomorphaceae bacterium; assembly: GCA_937900215.1. GTDB lineage: Bacteria > Bacteroidota > Bacteroidia > Flavobacteriales > Schleiferiaceae > RFXV01. Next base: position 5,490 of record CALCFH010000258.1, on the reverse strand, counting down.
AGGAATGGATCAATCATCATTTATTCTACAAACACTTAGGCATGTATGCCTATAGCAGAGAAGGATTGTATCAGTTTTCAAAGCTTCTTCCCTCTTCTTTAGAATTGGCAGAGAGCTTAGAACAAAATAGATGGTTGGAAGCAGGATTTAAAATTCAGTGTGCCATTGTAAAAAGCGAAAGCATTCCAGTGGATACACCTCAAGATTTAGAAAGGGTTTTGGCCGTTTGGAAGAAAGTCTATTAGAAAATTTGAAAAATAGCGCGGCGAAACTCTACTTCACCTTGATGGAGAATCACCCAATAGGCTCCTTGTGATAAGGGTGATACGTTTACTTCGAATTCATTCTTTTTGGCCTTAAGCTTCATTTCAAAAAGAATTTCCTCTAAATCATTCTGAATGCGCAGGTTTAAGCCAGGTAATTCAGTCGCATAGCGAATCACCAACATTTTGTTGTAGTTCCGGAGCTGAACTTTCCAATTGGTTATCCCGTCTTTATGTACTGTCTCGTTGTCTATCACAAATGCTTATTTGGAGAAGTTATCCAACAAAAAAAAGGCTAAGGCGGTTCAAAGGAACAAAAAGTAGTGGAAGCTTCATAGTGTAGAGCCTATCTACTTGCTATTAGTACTGCAATAATTCAACAATTCGCGCCTCTAAATACGTATTTGCTAGAAAACCTTTTTCGAGATTGGGTGCAAAGGGAATGGGTAAATCTAATGAAGCCAGTCGCATAACCGGTGCATCTAAACTTTTAAAACATTTTTCTTGAATAAAAGAGGCAATATCTGCCCCTATTCCACCTGTCATAATATCTTCATGCAGAACGAGCACTCTTCCTGTCTTTAAGGCCGTGGCCAAAATGGCTTCAGTATCAAGAGGTGAAAGGGTTCTCAAATCCAATACGTCGGCATTCCACTCTTTATGCTCTTTTAAAATTTGTAGAGACCAATGAACGCCCATGCCATAGGTAATAATACTAAAGTCTGCTCCTTCTCTTATTAGACTGGCTTTACCAATAGGTAAAGTGTAATAATTTTTGGGCACATCTTGATAAACAGAACGGTACAATGCCTTATGCTCGAAAAACAAAACAGGATTAGGATCTTCAATGGCGGCATTCAACAATCCTTTTGCATCAAAAGGGAAAGCGGGATACACTACCTTCAAACCTGGCGTATGGGTAAACCAAGCCTCATTACTTTGCGAATGGAAGGGCCCTGCTGCCACGCCCGCACCTGTGGGCATACGCACTACTACATCTGCATTTTGACCCCATCGGTAATGAATCTTTGCTAGATTATTGCAAATTTGAGTCATGCCTTCAGAGACAAAATCGGCAAATTGCATTTCAACCATCGCCTTCATACCTTTTATTGAAAGACCCAATCCGGCCCCAAGTATGGCCGATTCGCAAAGTGGAGTATTGCGCACTCTTTCCTTTCCAAACTTTGCTACAAAGCCATCGGTAATTTTGAAAACCCCTCCATATTCACCAATATCCTGACCCATCAAAACCAATTGAGGGAATCGCTCCATACTCTGTGAGAGTGATTGCGAAATAGCATCAATAAGACGAATATTCTCTGACTCCTCTCCGGGCTCATTTTCACTGGCCTGATGGCTTTTATAGAGATCGTCTAATTCATCCTGTAGATTAAACGATACAGCAGGCTCTTCGTCTGCCACCCTCAAGCCTTCATTAATCTCTGCCTTAATTTCAGTACGGATTTCTTCAATCATAGTTGGAGTTAGAACTCCAGCTTTCAACAAAGCAGCTTCAAAAGTACTTACCGGATCTTTTTTCATCCATTCATCCTGAATACCTTCTGGATAGTACTTCGTCCCGCTCGCCTCTTCATGTCCACGCATGCGAAAACTCAAACATTCAATTAAAATAGGACGAGGATTTCTTCGAACGTCTTCTGCAATTTTTTTTATGGAAGTATAGACTTCCAAAATATTATTCCCATCCAATTGAATGGCCTCCATACCATAACCTATCCCTTTATCTATAAACTGCTTACATCTAAACTGTTCTTTAGAAGGCGTAGACAAACCCCACTGATTGTTTTCTAAAATGAAAAGAACCGGCAATTGCCAGACTGCAGCGGTATTAAGCGCTTCATGAAAATCGCCTTCACTCGCCCCACCATCACCTGTAAATACCATCGTTGCTTTTGGGTTGCCTTGAAGAATATCGGCTAAAGCAATTCCATCTGCCACGCCCAATTGCGGACCTAAATGCGAAATCATTCCAACGATATGGTGTTCATTGCTTCCAAAGTGAAAAGAGCGGTCTCTTCCTTTGGTGAATCCATCCTTCTTGCCTTGAAACTGTTTAAAAAGTTTGTGCAAAGGAATGTTTCTGGAAGTAAATACACCCAGATTTCTGTGCATGGTTAGAATGTATTCATCATCCAACATAGCTAAAGCACAACCTACACTTATGGCCTCCTGACCATAGCCGCTAAACCACTTTGAGATTCTGCCCTGTCTTAAAAGAATGAGCATCTTATCCTCAATTAAACGAGGACGTAAAATAGACCGATAGAGATGTAAGCTTTCGTCTTTGGAAACCGATTCAAGATTGAAATTCATAGGTGCAAATAAAGATGGCTAAGTTAAATCCTTCCTTAGTTTCTCATCCACTGCTGCCTGGTTTCTTTTAAAAGAAGTTCAATAAAACTCAATTTCAATAGAGAACTCAAGCTTTAGTAGGATAAAACATCTAAAGAAATAATTCGCATTAGTGTATTAACTTTCGTCCCATGTTTAATGTACATGACAGACTACGAAAAATTCATGGGGAAAAGTAGATTCAGACCATTTTTATTGACCTTGTGTTTTCTGTTTTCGATGCAAGCGGCGCTTTCAAAGGAACTCATTCCTCTTTCAGGTGAACTCATTCAGATTCGCAATAAAGGCTCTCTTTTAGTAGATAGCAGCGGCCTTTTGAGTTTAGAAGCGTTGATGAAGTTACCCAAAGAGAAATGGCATTTAGTTGAAAGCGATATCCCAATGCTCGGATTGAGCCAATACAATTATTGGTTTTCAATAAATGTGGTTAATCGGTCTAAGCATGATCAGACATTTCATTTGGATGTAAACAACCCACTAATCGATTCAATCGATTTATATGTACTCAAGGAAGGTGTTCTAGTTTCAGAAATACGTACAGGCGATCATTACCCATTCTCCACTCGGCCCTCATCTTCCCAATCATTTGTGTTTCCTCTAGATCTAAAAAACAATGAGGTAGCTCAAATTATCATTCGAGTAAGAAGCGAAGACCAAGCCCTTTTACCTATTAGTATTGGAAGTAGAGAAGCCATGTATGAGAACAAGTCTTCGGCTGAATTAATCTTTGGAATTTACATAGGGCTAATGCTGGTAATGTTCATCTACAACGCCATAATTTATGTAACAACACAAGATCGAAGCTACCTCTACTATATACTCTACATTCTTTCTTTATTGCTCGCTCAGATTTGGTTGGAAGGATTTGGATTTAAAAATTTCTATCCAACTAGGCCTGAATTTCACCACTATGGTGTAATCGTATTCAGCAGTTTAACTGGTTTGACAGCGATTGCTTTTGCGAGGCAATTTCTGCGCATGAAAAAGACAGCTCCACTTTTCAATAGAGGGCTCTATATTTTTCAAGGGCTTTACATTGTAGCTAGCTTGGTGCGCTTTCTCGGCTTCGATAGTTTGAGTTTCCATTTGCTAGACTTAATTGGCGGCACAGTTGCACTTTACGGATTAGCCTTTTCAATTTGGCTTTCATATCAAGGCAACCGAGATGCGAAATTTTATTTAATTGCCTGGCTCTTATTCATTTCTGGAGTAATTATTTACGTTTTGAGAAATGTGGGTGTTATTCCGTTTAATGCATTTTCAAGTAGCGGAATACAAATAGGTTCTGCAGGAGAAATCATTCTTCTTTCTCTTGCATTAGGAGACCGTATAAATAGGCTTCGGAGAGAAAGAGAGGCTGCATTAGACGAATCTTTAAGGTTATCAACAGAAAATGCCACCATCATTTTAGAGCAAAATACTGTCTTAGAACAAAAGGTAGATGAACGCACACTCGAATTACAAGAAGCAAACGAAGAACTTTCTGTAACGCTAGAACATCTTAAAGAAACACAATCTCAACTTGTTGAAGTTGAAAAAATGGCTTCATTGGGGCAGTTAACGGCTGGAATAGCGCATGAAATTAACAATCCAATAAATTTTGTAACATCCAACATCTCCCCCTTAAGAAGAGATATACTAGACCTGAATAACTTAATGACAATCTATAGAAAACTAGAATCAAAAGAGATTGCCGAATTTGAAATCATGGGCATAATTGAAGAGGCTATTCAATTTAAAGAAGAGGTAGATTACGATTATTTAGTTGAAGAAATAGACATTTTAATTGCAGGAATTTATGACGGAGCCCACAGAACTACAGAAATTGTAAGAGGTCTTAGAAATTTCTCTCATTTAGATGAAGATGAATTTAAAACCACCAAAGTAGAGGAAGGATTGAATTCTACACTAACTCTTTTGAATAACAGAATTAGAGACTCAATCGCTTTGACTAAACGCTATGCTGAAACGCCTATGATAGATTGTTACCCTGGAAAGCTAAATCAAGTTTTCATGAACATCTTAAACAACGCATTGCAAGCCATTGAAACAAGAAAAAGTAAGGAGCCTCATTACAAAGGAACTCTCGATATAGAAACTCAAATTCACGATAAAAATATTCATATATTACTGTCCGATAATGGTGTAGGTATGAATGCAGAAACTCAGAAAAGAATATTTGACCCCTTCTTCACAACAAAAGAGGTAGGTGAGGGCACAGGACTTGGACTTTCAATTGTATACAAAATCATTGAAAAGCACCATGGCAAAATTCAAGTAAAATCGGCATTGAATGAAGGCACAACCTTTACCATTATTCTACCCATTCTATTAGAAAATCCGACTTATGCAAGCTGAAAAAATAAAAATTGTGTATCTCGACGATGAAATCAGCAACTTAAATGCATTCAAAGCTAGTTTTAGAAGAGATTTTCAAATCTACACAGCGCTTAATTCTGAAAAAGCATTTGAGCTGATTCAGGAACACAAGCCCGAAATAATCTTTAGCGATCAACGAATGCCTGAAATGACAGGTGTTGAATTTTTTAATGCCGTTCGTCAAATTTATCCAGAAGCTGTTCGAATTTTAATTACTGCTTACACCGATGTTTCAGACGTAATTGACGCAATAAATAAGGGAAATATCTATCGATTTATCGCAAAACCATGGAATGAAGGCGAAATACGTCAATCGATTCTGAATGGACATGAAATGCTCAAAACCAGAAAACGACTAGAAGAAAAAGTCATTGAACTTCAACGAACCAATGAAGAACTTAATCGATTTATATACAGTGCAAAAGATGTAAAAACTTTTTTTATAATAAAGTTTCACTTTTCCTTCTTAGGG
>CALCFH010000257.1 GCA_937900215.1 uncultured Cryomorphaceae bacterium | reverse complement strand
AACTACTTTAGTCTTTACACTTCCGTAGACAGCATAGCAGACACACTTATGGCTCGGCAGTATATCTTTAGGGCTGCCCAAGTTGTAAACAACTCTTTTACCAAAAGAGACAATTACATTACCTTGAATAAGGGTAAAATTCATGGAATAAAACCCGGAATGGGCATCATCTGCGATCAAGGTCTAGTGGGCATTGTTAAAGATGTGTCGCAGCATTATTCAACGGCTATTACCTTATTGCACAGTAGATTTTCAACAAGTGGTTCTATCGAAAATACGGGAAGCTTTGGTACGGTTTCTTGGCCCGGAAAATCCTATAGATATGCTACTCTAAGTGATTTGCCAAGTCAGATTATTCTAAGAAAAGGTGGTTTTGTTCGAAGTACTTCTTATTCAGGGATTTTTCCGCCCAATACGCCTATTGGCACAGTGGAAGACTGGATTCAAAGAAATGCTGATCAATTTGTAGAAGCGCGCATTGCTTTGGCGGTAGACTTTTCTTCCCTTCGCCATGTTGAAGTGGTTGAAAATTTGCTTCTGCCGGAAAAAATCATACTTCAAGAATCTTCAAACGAACCATGAATAACAGCCTAATTAAACAGCTGATTTGGTTTGTGGGAATTCTGCTTGCCCAAGTCTTGGTATTGAATAATATTGAGCTCTTTTCTTTCGTAAATCCTTACGTCTATCCTTTTCTCATTCTAAGTCTAAATGCCAAAACTTCTAGAAGTGCACTTCTTTTCTGGGGTTTTACTACCGGACTAATTGTAGACTTATTTGAGGGTACTGGAGGGATTCACGCTTTTGCCACTACCCTCATTGGATTTCTTCGCCCTAGACTTTTGCGCATTGTAGCTACCCAAGGTGGTGTTGAGTTCGACAACTTGCTTCTTACGGGCATGGGAATTCGCAAGTTTGTTACCTACGGACTTCTTTCTCTTTGGGTTCATCATTTTGCGCTCTACCTTTTAGACGGATTAAGCTTGAGAAGTCTTGGCAGTCAAATCATTGCCGCTTCCATTAACACTGTATTTAGCTTTCTCGTTGTTCTTTTGGCAGTACTTTTCATAACTACCAAAAAAGCCAAGCGATGAATAGAAAGGCGCTCTTGCTTTTCGTATTGTTTTTGAGCATGCTCGTTGTTTTTGCTATTCGCCTATTTTACATCCAAGTAATAGACGACAGCTACAAGCTAAATGCAGAAAGCAATGCCATTCGCAAAGAATACGTCTACGCGGCAAGAGGTTCTATTTACGATAGAAACAACAATCTGCTCGTTGCCAATGTAGCGGCCTATGATTTACTGGTTGTTCCCAATCAGACCTCCACATTCGACACCAATAAATTGGCAGAACTACTTTCAATTGATCCTGCGCGCATTCGCATGAGACTAGAAAAAGCCAGAAAGTACTCCTCCTACAAACCTTCAGAAGTAGTTACCCAAATCAATCAGCAAGACTATGCAAGTCTTCAAGAATGGATACATTATTTCAAGGGCTTTTACATCCAAAAAAGATCTCAGCGATCCTACCCATACATAGGAGCTCCAAACGTTGTGGGTTACATTAGTGAAGTTACGGAAGGATTTGTTCAAAACAATCCGAACTACGTCATGGGTGATCTCATTGGTGTCACCGGCATTGAAAAATCATACGAAGATCAACTGAAGGGTCAAAAAGGAGTCCGCTATGTTTTAGTAGACGTTCACAATAGAGTAAAAGGTCCTTTTCGCGATGGCCAATACGACACCTTAGCTGTTCCAGGCAGCAACCTCATCTCTTGCATTGACATTGATTTACAGCTGCTCGGTGAGATGCTTATGAAAGGAAAACGGGGTAGTATTGTGGCTATTGAACCCAGTTCTGGCGAAATTCTGGCACTGATTTCTAGTCCTACCTATGATCCCAATCTTTTAGTGGGAAGGAAGCGATCTATGAATTATACACAATTGTACAGAGACTCTTTAAACAAACCACTGTACGATAGAGCCTTGTTGGCAGAATATCCGCCTGGCTCGCCTTTTAAACTGATTAACGCTCTAATTGGTCTGCAAGAAAAAGTAATCGACATCAACTCTACTTTTACTTGTCATCATGGATTCCATTTTGGCTCTTTGCATGTTGCATGTCACTGTGGCACAGGCTATCCTATTGCCCTAGAAACCTCCATATCAAAGTCTTGCAACAATTATTATTGCAGTGTTTTCAAACGAATCATTGAAAATCAGTCCAATGCCAACCTAGGACTGGATGCATGGAGAAAGCA
>CALCFH010000256.1 GCA_937900215.1 uncultured Cryomorphaceae bacterium | reverse complement strand
TTTGGAACAATGCCAGTTATACGGTTCAAGCGGATACGAGTTTTCGCTATGAAGGCGAGTTCATTCCCAATCTCCTTGATTTTGAAGGTTCTCTTTTCGAAGATACCCAGCAGGATCTAGACGCTTCGCTCCTAACAAAAGAAGGGGGTTCTTTTGTTGCCCTAACTCCTTTTATCCTTAAGGCTAATGCGGTGTATTTGCACAAAGATCTAGGTAAACTAAAGTCATCTGAGGCCCTAATCGAATATTTGTATACTGCTGGTTTTAGTCCGCTTTTTAGACTGAATTCTACCTGGCGTTTTAAGCGTTGGTCTGTTACACCCGACCTCAGCTACGGTGGATTTACCACATTCGGTGGAGGAATAAGTACTGCCTATGAAAGTCGGTTTTGGAAGGCAAAACTCCATATATTCAACGCACAAGGGCTGCTGAGTTCGAACAGCAAGGCAGTAGGAGCCCAAGTCTCTTTCTTCTACGCGTTTTAAGTAAACTATAAAATACGCACTTCCGTTCTTCTATTGAGTTGACGTCCTTCTTCAGTGTCGTTTTCTCCTATTGGCTGACTTTCACCAAATCCCTTCCAAACCAATTGTTTTTTGCTCACACCACGTTCTACCAAATAATTCACTACAGATTGCGCACGGTTTTCAGATAAAATCTGATTCTCTCTTTCTCCTCCAATATTATCTGTGTGTCCTTCAATAGAAAAACGCAATTTCGGATTGGCTTCTATTAATCTCAATAGAATATCCAGCTCTTTATTTGATTCAGGGCGTAAACTAAATGAGGCCGTTTCGAAAAAGACATTATTGAGTCTTACTACGCTTCCTGTCTCAATTCTTTGCAATTGTACATTCTTTTCAAAAGCCTTCTCTTCAATATTTCCTTCTAGGTGAAAGCTTTCTGAGTGAAATAAATACGCCTCCTTCTGTATGCTCAATGCGTAATTCTGATCGCCAGGCAAGACTGAAAAAAAGTATCCCTCATCATTGGTTTCCCAACCTTGGTATTCTTCCCCTGTTTCTAAATTGGTTAACACTAAGCTAGCTTGAATGGGCTTTTTGCTCTCTTTATCTGTAACTCTTCCTTTTATAAATGCAGATGGAGTTGCACTTACTTCCGCTGGCAAGTCGAAATAATAAATATCCATGAGTCCGAATCCACCTTCTTTATCCGATGAGTAATAGGCGGTTTTACCATCTAAACTCACCACCATGCCTACTTGATCTCCGAGGCTATTTGTAGGATATCCCAAATTCTTTGGCTCTCCCCAACTTCCGTCTTCTTGTTTGTATGAAACGTATAGGTCTAAATCGCCCATGCCTTTATGTCCATCTGAAGCGAAATAGAGCGTTTGATTGTCAAAATGTATAAACGGAGTGCACTCTTTACCTGGCGTGTTGATGGGGCCTTCTAGCTTTCTCGCTTTGGTCCAATAACTTCCTTTTTGCTCGCTATAATAAATATCTGAACTGCCATCTTCACTCTTCTTCCCTCTAACAAAATAGAGCATCTTTCCATTTGGAGAAAGGCTGGGCTGCGTTTCCCAATGAAATGAGTTTATACTGTCTCCCATATTAATAGGCGTAGACCAACTGCCATCTCTAAGTCGAGTAGAAGAATATAAGTCGCAGCTTCCAGCTCCATCCATTCTATTGCAAGCTGTAAATATCAATTGCATTCCATCTGCTGAAACTGTTTGAGCACCTTCATTATCCGTTGTATTCAATCTGCCTTGCAAGGGTCTGGCTTTATCCCATCCCTCTGTAGTTCGAGTTGTAGCGTAAAAATCTTCATCTTTCTTCTTCCCTTCTAGGTCGCGATAGGTAAGCACTAAAAACTGTCCGTCTGCTGAAATGGAGGGAAAGTATTCCATTGCCTCAGTATTGACAAAAGGACCTAAATTTATTGGATTGAACTCTACTGGATTGGCCATAGCATCTTGAGCGAACCGACAGTTTATTAGGGTTCTATTGGCCTCCTTAACATAGGCCTCTCTAGCCTTAGGATCATTTACATAGAGGTTCAAATACTGTTCCGACTTAGCGTACAAGCCTGCTTTGAAATTGAGCATTCCGATGCGAAAAGCAAGCGGTGCGGCTTGAGAGGCGGCATAGGCTTTTTCGAAATAGACATTGGCCTTTTCTACTTCTTTCCTCTCATACCAGATCTCCCCCGCGAGCATTGGTGCATCTCCAAAAGACGGATCGCGTTTTATAGACTTTTCCAAGAGTTCCAAAGCCTTGTCATACTCTTTTTCACTTAAGGATTGTCTCGCCTGATTGTATAGTTTAATGGCCTTCCTATCCTGGGCATGACCAAACACAAAGCTTAAAGTAAAAAGGCAAAGGAGAATGGAGAATCGATTCAAGGTATTCCTAAGTATTTATGTGTTTGAAGAGAAACCCTCCACTTGGGGTTCTTCAAAATGTATTCCGAAATTTCAGGCATGATCGATTCACGCTTACTCCACTCGGGCTGGAGAAATAAAATACAATCAGAATGCACCTTAGCTGCATGCTCTTCCGCCCACTTTAAATCGTTCTTATTGTAAATGACCACCTTGAGTTCATGGGCCAAGGTATAGGCCTCTTCTACCGGTGGTGCCGTCTTTTTGGGCGAGAGGCAAATCCAATCCCATTCCCCTGAAAAAGAATAGGCCGCACTGGTTTCGAGATGCACTTTCAATCCCTGGGCTTTGAGAGCTGAGGTGAGCGGATTCATATTCCATGTTAAGGGTTCTCCTCCTGTTACCACAATCGTATCCGAATGACGTGCCGCCTCTTCGGCTATACTCACCACCTCAGATACAGGATGCAAGCTAGGATTCCAACTCTCCTTCACATCGCACCAATGACAACCCACATCGCATCCACCTATGCGAATAAAATACGAGGCCCTACCCGTGTGATAGCCCTCTCCCTGAATGGTATAAAAAGCTTCCATGAGCGGAAGCCACTCCCCATTCTCAACCCGCTCTATTCTCTCTGCTGAGTCTGCCCATACTTTCATACTTCAAAGGTAGTTCATGACCAAATGCAAACGACCCAGCTCTTTCCAATTTTAACGGAAGAAATGGTCTTATTGTCTCTAATAGGCTGTTTGGTATATTGTTGTAACTTGAGCTCTCCTGAATTTAATGCTATGTTTTCCAAGTCTCTATCTACCCGTATATCTAAGTATTCAGCCACTGCGGCCAGCCTTCTTGCAAGTCTGCCTTCTGATGGACAAATACTGTATACCAACCTTGTTCCGGATGAAGTAGTGAATGTAGTTTTCTTTTCTCAATACAATATTGATTTAGATCAAGACGGAACCTCCGACTTTGGTTTGTACGGATCTTTCTTCCTTTCCAGTTGGTGGAATACCTACACTACCAGCTATGGCAGTGTTTTTACCTCGTATTATTTCAAAAGTGCCCATTACTTTCGAATGAAAGGCTTAGATCAAAGTATAGACAAAGTACTGGTTACCATGCCCGGTTGGGAAGCACAGAAATTCAATCAAGGCGACTCCATAAGTGCCAATAACCTAACTTCCCAACCCAATGCCTTATGGGGCAGTAGCGGGGAGCTATATTATTACGATGCTTCCAATTCTACTAGAGGCAATTGGATTCCAGGAACAGTAGATAAGTATTTACCCGTTCGCATTCAGAAGCCCGGTGGATTTTTATATGGATGGATACGGATGGATGTTGTTTCCAAAACCCAAGTAATTATTAAAGACTATGCCGTGAATCTCAATCTGAATGAAGGCATTAAAGCGGGGGATACTGCCACCATTGTGGTTAATCCAGTACCTGTAGATTCTACTCGAATAGATTCAGAGCTAGCTTGGATGGATGCGGGCGGCGATGGAAGTCCGTTGAGAAGCATGGATTGGAAGAAAGAACACAGGAAAATAAGGCTTCAAAGAGGAATGCTTACTATTGAAACGCATCCGTCGTATGGAGAATATAGACTTCGAATTCTCAATGTTCAAGGAAAAGACTTGTATTTCAGTGCACAAGATGCAGGAAGCACTGTAGAGATAGACACCCGATCTTGGCCAAAGGCTATGTACGTTATTCAAATGATTCAAAAAGAGGCCATTTTGAATACAAAAATTCTTTTGAAATGACGCGAATAATCAAGAGCCATAGTTAGAACTATTTACGGCTCATATGGGTTTACACTCTATGAAAAGATGGAGTTTTACTCGGATTATCATGCCTCTTGGCTTGCTCTTCTTCCTCGTTGCCTTCGCCAATACTCCAGAAACATGGATTCTTGGATCCACCCGTGTTCAATTTAAAGGAACCGCAGTAGAAGGATACTTTGAGGGAGTCAAAGGAAAATTGCAATTCAACGAAGCGCAACTCTCAGCTTCTTCCTTCGACCTATATCTCGAAGTGGCGAGTATCTCAACTGGAAACGAATTAAAAGACGAGCATGCCAGAGGAACAAAATGGTTCAATGCCTCAAAATATCCACACATCCGTTTTACCTCCAGCTCTTTCGAAAAAGTAGGCAAAGGATACATTGTAGAAGGCAGTATGCAAATAAAAGGAGTGAAACGAATCATGCGCATACCCTTTAGCTTGCAAGAGACAGATAAAGGCATCCAACTGCAATCTATATTCAGTGTAAATCGCTCAGATTTTAATATAGAAGGCAATGCCATGAGC
>CALCFH010000255.1 GCA_937900215.1 uncultured Cryomorphaceae bacterium | reverse complement strand
GGGAATTGGAATCATGATGCTGGCGGCTCTTGTTTTATACTCACGATACAGCTTGGTAGATGCCAATATTGTAAAGCTACAAATGGCACTGATTTTCGGAATTCCCTCTTTTTTGGTGTTTCTCTTCAGTGGTAAAATGCACTGGCCTAGCGGTATGGCCTTGGCGGTCGGACAAAGTCTAGGTGCTTGGATTGGAGGACGGTATTTACTCAGCCATCCGAGTGCTGGGAAATGGATTCGCATTCTGCTCATCTTCATTTTAATTGCGGCCATCTTTAGCATCTTTGGTATTTTTGATATCCTAAGTCAACTCTTTTGAAAGACTGGTACGAGCAATGGTTCAACACCGATTACTACCATTATCTCTACAGCCATCGCGATGAAGCTGAAGCGGAGGCTTTTCTTCTGTTGCTAAAAAACAATTGGAAGTTTGGGCCGAAGGCTCTCGATGTAGCCTGCGGAAGGGGTAGGCATTCTGTTATTTTACACCAATTGGGCTACGATGTTACAGGCTTAGATCTCTCGTCAAAAAATATTGCTTTCGCCAAGAAAGAGGAGAAAGAAAAACTGGTTTTTGTGGAAGGCGATATGCTCAAAGATATTCCCGTCCAATCGTACGACCTCATTGTAAACCTTTTCACAAGTTTTGGCTACTTAGAAAGCAAAGAACACGATCGGGCGGCCTTGGCCTCTATGTTAGGTGGATTGAGAAAAGGAGGTGTCTTGGTACTCGATTTTTTAAATGCTACTAAAGCTAAAAAAGACCTTGAACTAGGTCAAGAAAAAAGTCTTTTTACTGCGGGCCTTCGCTTTAGTTGGATTAAGACCATTAAAGGCGATTGCATCTGCAAGGAAATCAGCGTTTTGGATGGAGACCGCCTCCGCATTTACAAAGAATCGGTTCGCTTGCATGGCCTGCAAGATTTTCAACAAATGGCCACAGAGCTCAACGCAACTATATTGCATACTTTCGGTAATTACTATTTAGAACCCTTCGATCCGGATGAATCCGATCGACTTATTCTCTTTTTCTCTGCATGAACGCAATTTTACTTTTCGCAGTAATCATGGTAGGCTATGCCTTCGCACGAGTGGTGAAATCATCCAATCCGCAGGTTTTGAGACTGGTACTTACTTTCAGTGGCGCTTTTCTCTTTGCGGTTGCCATCTTCGATTTGCTGCCCGGATTGTACGAAGGCGAGCATTCGCATTCGGTTGGACTTTGGATTATGTTGGGCTTTCTTTTGCAATTGGGACTGGAATTGCTTTCAAAAGGCGTTGAACATGGTCATAGACATATAGAGGGATTGGCAAAGGGAAAAGCTCCTTTCGCTCTTCTAGCAGGTTTATACCTGCATGCACTTTTAGAATCTATGCCCATAGGCGCACAACCGGGCAGTCCAACCGCTATTAGCCTTACACGAGCCATTGCGCTGCACAGCTTTCCCATAGCCTTTGTCTTTTATACTTTATTGAAAAATTTGGCCATTAGTGAAAGGGGTATTTTTTTCTATTTGCTAGGCTTTGCCCTCATGGCTCCTTTGGGTATTTATTTAGCCGGAAACCTCGATTTTCTAGTGCATTCTCAAAAAGAACTCACTGCTCTAACCATGGGTGTTTTCCTCCATATTTCTACCACCATTCTCTTTGAAAGCTCAAAGGGACATGCCTTTAACATTATGAAATTCGGCTCCATTTTACTGGCCATTGCCTTGGCCTACTTCGGTCATTCGCACGGATAAGATCTAACTATGAGGCCATAGTATTTTATGAATAAAAAGCCTCTTCTAGGCCTAGACTGCTCTTTATCTTTGCGCAGTTATTTAATTAAAAAAATAGAATTATGGGTGTATTAGTTGGTAAAAAAGCGCCATCGTTTAGCGCAGCCGCGGTTATAAACGGAGAAGAGATTGTTGAAGATTTCAGTTTAGATCAGTTCTTAGGTAAGAAGATGGTTGTTTTGTTCTTCTATCCAAAAGACTTCACTTTCGTTTGTCCAACCGAACTGCATGCTTTTCAAGCTAAGTTGAAGGAATTCAACAGCAAAGACGTTGAAATTGTGGGTGTCTCTACCGACACAGAACAAAGTCACTGGGGTTGGTTGCAGATCTCTAAAGACAAAGGTGGAATTGAAGGTGTTACCTACCCACTTGTTGCGGATACCAACAAAACCATTTCTACCAATTACGATGTTTTAGCGGGTTCATACTACTACAACGAAAACGATGAATTGTGTGCTGAAGGAGAAATGATTGCCTACAGAGGTTTGTTCTTGATAGACAAAAACGGAATGGTTCGCCATCAGTTGGTAAATGATTTACCATTGGGTCGCAACGTAGACGAGGCCATGAGAATGGTAGATGCTTTGCGCTTCTTCGAAGAAAAGGGAGAGGTTTGTCCAGCCAACTGGAGCGAAGGAAAAGACGGAATGAATGCAACCCATGATGGTGTTGCCAGTTATCTAGCTTCTCACTAAGTAAAGGAGAGTGGAAAGAGAAGCCGCCCATTTTTGGGGCGGCTTTTTTGTTTGCAACCACTCGGTCTTTATCGTTTGATTTTCTTTTTTCTTAGTAAGATGGAGGTCCCACCTTCCTTTTGCAAGCCATGAAAAGCAGACTCCATACCAAGAACTATGAAATGAAGGCTTCCTCTCCTTCCTCCTTAAGACACTATCAACGTAATTTCTTGAACTTATTTAGGTCTTAGGTCTTTTTAGAAATGCCTAGTTTCTGGATGAGTGAGAATAAAAGCAGCGCAATAGAACCTAGCCCTAAGCCGAGTAAGAATTCAAATAAAATAGACGGCAATGCATCAAACGGATTGTGAAAGAAAGCAATGTTGTGCGCGAATATTCCGCCTGCTACCAAAATCATAGCTATGGTTCCTATTACTGCTAAAGAACGAATGAGTTTGGGCAACAATTTCACCAAGGCATTACCCAGCCAGATTTTAAATCCCCTTTTGGTTTTGCTTCCAGCCAATAAGGCATAGCCCGCGTCGTCCATCCGAACCAAAAGCGCCACAAGTCCGTATACTCCAACGGTAGCCAAAAAGGCCACCACACTCACTACTGCAATCTGAATAGAAAGGGGCTTGTCCATTACCGAACCCAGGGCAATGATGACGATTTCTATGGATAGAATAAAATCGACTACTATAGCCGACTTGATTTTTTTCTTCTCCTGCTCCGCTCTTTCTTCTACTGTCATTTCAGAGAGCAAGGCCAATTTTTGCACATGAGGCTTATGGAAAAAATAGGCATAGATCTTTTCTACCCCTTCATAGGCTAAATACACTCCGCCCAGTACAAGAATGGGAACAATCACCGATGGTAGATAGGCACTCAACAAAAAGGTCAGCGGCAGAAGAATGAGCTTATTTAGAAAAGAACCCTTGGTTATTTTCCACAGTACTGGTATCTCTCGGGAGGAAACAAAACCCGAGGCTTTTTCCGCATTTACGGCCAAATCGTCGGCTAGAATGCCTGCCGTTTTTTTGGTAGCCATCTTGCTCATGCTTGCCACATCATCCATGAGCAAGGCTATATCGTCAAACAGTGCGAAAAATCCAGAAGCCATTCTTGCTATCTTAGTTTGCTATTCATTGAGAGTGCTAATTTAATGGCCTTTCAGCCCGCTTTTTGGTTTGTCGTTACTTAAATAAAATAGAGTGCATTGCTTTTATTGAAATCAACCTGACCCTCTGAAAACAATTCTTCACTGTCCTTTTTGCTGCTGTTTTAAGGCTTTTCTAAATATGTATCACCACCTTGGCAGGTGTGTGGCCTTTACTTAGCATTTCCATTGCCTCTGCAGATTCAGCGAGAGTATAGTGCTTAAAAATGAGTGCCTTAATCTTTCCTTCTGCCAACAAACGCGCAACATACTCTAGGTCTTTAGGGTCTGCTTTTGCCGAAAGTGTTTTCATTCGCTTCCCTCCAACAGACAACATCCAACCAAAAAATACCGACTTCAGAATTTGCGACAGGCTTCCACCCACCGTAACACAGATTCCATTTGGCTTTAAGACTCGTCTGTAGCCCAGCAGAGAATAATTGCCGTTTATGGCCAATACCAAGTCGTAGCGATGGTTGCCCTTGGTAAAATCGTGCTGGGTATAATCGAGTACAACATCTGCTTTCAAAGAAAGAGATTGCTCTCTGTTTTTACTACTGCACACTGCAGTCACCTTTGCTCCGAAATAGTGTGCGAGTTGCAGGGCAAAGCTTCCTACTCCGCCGGCACTACCTACAATTAGAACACTTTGTCCTTCTTGTATCTTGCCCAGATCTCGCATGGCTTTCAGTGCGGTGGTGGCCGCTACGGGCAAGGTTACAGCCTCTTCAAAGGAGGTGTTTTGTGGTTTCAGTACCAATGCCTTTTCGGGTACTGCGACGTATTCTGCCAAGCCTCCAAAGCTAAAATCTGAAAGATCGCCGAGTACGGCATCACCGGGCTTTAGCTGTTGGATGTTTTTTCCAACCGATTCTACTATACCTGCTATGGCCGATCCAAAGATTCTTTTCTTCGGAATGATTCCCAATTTTAGAGAACGAGAATCTGCCGCATTCAGAGAAACACAAACTACCTTTATTAGCACCTCATCATCCAAAGGCTGGGGCTTTTCTATCTCACGAAGTTGTAGTGGAGACCTACTGTTTTTCTTATCGTATACAATGGCTTTCATCTCTACTTTGAAGTAAATGGACGCCAAAGTTAAGTGGAAGGTCTGCGCTGTCTGCAAATTCTAAACGGCCTCATAAGAATTTTTATCCGGTCCTATTGGATAATTGGAATGATTCACTCAAAACTATTTTGTCGCTGATCATCCCATTCCAAAACAGTTGAAATGATCTTCAATCAAGGTGCAATTTCATGCCTTCGTGCGTGGCTTTAAAGCCCAAGTCTTCATAAAACTGAATTGCAATGGGTCTTTTTTTGTCGGTTGTAAGCTGCACAAGATGGGCTTTTCGTTCTTTGGCCCGATGGATGGCCCATTGGAACATAGACTTTCCAATTCCGAGACCCCTCTGGTCTTTTCTAATTCGCACTGCCTCTATCTGTGCGCGGAGACCACCCCTGTATGTCAAATACTGAATGAAAGACAATTGCATCGTTCCTATAATTTCATGCAAGTCGTTTTCCACTACTATAAGTTCTTGATTGCTGTCGGCATTTATCTTCTCAAATGCCTTGAGATATTCACTTGGCAAAGGAAGTTGAAAACGCTCTCTGCTTTTCCCTAGTTCGTCCTCTGCAATCATTTGTACAATGCCAGGAAGATCTGCCTGGCTCGCTTTTCTAAAGATCATATTTTCTATTTAAGACAGTTTGTTTGCACCCTTTGTCGCCCAGCACAATTTAAAATGAACGCTGATCATTCCAATCGCGATAGATCTTGGGTGCTGCCCTTTAAAGACAGTATCCAACCAATCCTAAAATGCCTTCTTAAGTCGAACAAGAATCGCAATTCTGTTGGTAGCTTCATTGAAATAGGGAATTCGCTCCACACTTTATTTGCCGAATTCGTTCTTATTATTATTCGACTCGATTTGGGTTGCTAATTGCTTCCTTTCAACTATGGCATTAAAGATATTCGTTTCCTGAACTGCAATAAAATCAAAGTCTCTGCAGCTTTCTCCGTAGGAGGCATTCTAGTTATAAACTACATTTATTCATAGTTTTCTCGGATTTGAAAGTAAAAAAACGCAAGCAGATTGGTGCTTGCGGTGCCCTCTTTCCTTTCTATCCGCCTGAAGTTTGTTCGCTTGATTTTTCTTTTTCAAAGTGTAGTGTGGGGATTTGAACTATTTCAAAGGTGGCCGAGGCGAGTACAACTTTGCCTTGGCTCTGCTCAATTCTTTTGCCTATTTCTTCATTGAGTAAGTTCTTTGTAAACCTCCTTTTTTTATAGTTCACTATGTAGCGTAAGTTCATTTGAACCCAGTTGTCTGTTAAGCTTATGGCCAGGGTTGGATCTACTTGTGCGTCTTCTATATAGTATTTGTCTACTACCCCCTTCCATTCTGCCATCGATTCTTTTACAAAGTCGGAGAGGTTTTCTTGTGCAACAGAAATCACTATGCTTTTTGCCAATTCTATATCCGATCCATAGCGTATGGGCAAATTGAATTCATCCCATACAAAGGGAAAGTCTTGAGAATAATTATACACCGGACCCTTAAATACAAAGGCATTGCTGAGTTTTACTATTCGTCCGCTGTAATTGTCGCTCGATACCCATTGACCTATTTCCATCATGCTGGTGTAAATGCTGTCGATGTCAATTACATCGCCTTTAATGCCGTTTATTTCTATTCGATCGCCGGGCTTATATACTTGAACAAAGAAGATGTAAAAAGAGCCTGCGATGCTCAAGATCAATTCTTGCAGGGTGATGGTTATTCCCGCCGTAAGCAAACCTATGGCCAGTCCAAAATCTTTTATGTTGCCCGTGAAATAGGTTATTGTAATGAGTACCACAAAGAAGTAGCCCATGATTTCTATTCCTTTTTGCGATTTGTACCTCAGCGAATTATCTGGCATTCGCTTTTTCAAAATCCTTCTGATCCATCCAATTACAAGCAAGATGAGCACCAGCCAGACCAAATATTTGAGAATACTTGCTGAAAGAGGATGTTCTATAAACCACTGATTCATATTTTCCATTGCTCTCTTTTCTATTTAATTTGTTCGCCTTTGTCGTTTCATAGCCTGAGTATTGCGCTGTTGTTAGAACCCAGAGCTGCTCCTTTGTTTACTCAAGTGCATACTGTTTTATTTGGCACTCTGCGCTTCCAGCTATCCGTTCAATTAAAGCGTATTCTCGATAAGCATCTGCTTCTATATCTTGCCCAATGAGACTGAATGGGACGTTTCTAACCATTGTCTTTTTTTCAATTCATATCTCCTATCGGTGCATTGATCTCTCTCATTGAAAAACTCTTTCACTGGAGTCATATACTTGTCTAGAATTCTTACCGAGGCATGATTTGCCAAGTTTACGTCTGCTGTAACCTTCAGGGCCTTGAGTGTGTTGAAATAAAATTCAAGCATGGCTTGGGTGATCTCTGTTCCGTAGCCTTTTCCCCAATAGCCGAATCTGAATCGATAGCCTAATTCCATTTCATTCGCTTCATTCCTCAAAAACAAAGCGAGTCCAATTAGCTCAGACTTCCCTTTCTCATATATACCTGCAGTGCCATTTTCTTCATACAAATCAACCAACTCTAATCGAAGACTTTTGCTAAAACGCTCTTCAATCTGATTTTCATTAAATGGATTTTGAGGAATGCCTTCCAAAACCCTTGGGTCTGTAAATAATTCCGCAAAGTATTGTCTGTCTTGGCTTTCTAGCCTCCGAATACTTAATCTTTGTGTTACTGCTATGTTCATTTTCTTAAAAGGCTCGACTTCTTTGCCTTCTGCGCTGCAAGTTAACTTGAGCCAACGCTCTTCCTATAGACTATTATAGGATACTAGCCCTTCTATTTTCAGATTTATCGATATGGGCCCGATATGGAACATTTTCCGGATCCTTTGAGGGTCGTCAAACTCCGTTGTGCGCCATAATTGTACTATTCTACTGGGCTCTGTTAATTTACAATTCTTACCGCTGATTACGCACAACTGCAACACTACTGCCACCGCGATGGGCTATACCCATTGCTCGAATAGTGCGCCCTTTCAGGGCTTTTCTTAATTTCAGCCCTGAAAGAGCCGCATATCTTAACGGTGGGTGATAGCCCACCGTGATCGTGAACAATTTCTCATTCCTCGAATGTACCGCTGCGTCGATGGGCTACACCCATCGCTTGAATAGTGCGCCCTTTCAGGGCTTTTCTGAATTTCAGCCCTGAATGGGCGGCATATCTTAGCGGTGGGTGATAGCCCAGTGTGATCGTGAACCATTTCTCATTCCTCGCATGAACTGCTGGACTTTCATTTTTTCACTAGCCACCTTGACGCCAGCCAAGCCACTGGGTTGATAGTAATCTCATTCCTTATAGGTCGTCCTTCGCTTTTTGCCTTAGCATTTCGCCATTGATTTTATCAAGATATGTGATCTGTACGAAAGCATTAACTACTGTTCCTCTTTTAATGGTCAACTCAATGGTGCCCTCTTCCATTTCATACAAGACACTATAATTGCAATTGTTTTGGAGCACTTCCCACATTTTCGCATTGTTTTCATCGGGCACAGTTGGTTTATTGAAGGTCTCAACAACCAAAGTGGGTTCGCCATATTTCTCCGTCAACAATTCCTTTACCCACATATAATTAGATAAAAGAGAGGACCATCCATAACATTTAGGAAAAAAAAACCTGGATACTATGAACAACCTCTTTTGGTTCGATTGTAAG
>CALCFH010000254.1 GCA_937900215.1 uncultured Cryomorphaceae bacterium | reverse complement strand
CACCGCTTTTTTTATGGTGGATGGAGATACCCTTCCAAGCTCAGACTATACTTGGTTGCCCTCCGCAAAGGGAATTTATTTCAACTCCATTAAACCACTGAGCCTAACGGCCTATTTCAGTGAACTCAGTGTAGATTTAAGCCAGCCCATTTCATTGCGACCCATAAGTCAGTTTGGCATTCAAGCCACACCGATCCGCACAGATGAATATTTCGATTCCTTTAAACCTGAAAAACCCTTTAGCGGATTAAATCGCAGTGGATCATTGAGCAGGGGGATAAGTTTCGGAAGCTCTCAGAATCCTGTCTTAAACTCGAATTTCAACCTCCAATTATCTGGAACACTAAGCGATGATATTCGCATTAAAGCATCCATTGCTGAAAACAGCTTGCCCGTACAAAGCAATGGATTCTCGCAGCAGCTGCGCGAATTTGATCAGATTTTTGTTGAATTGGAAAGCGACGATTTTGGAAGGGTTCGAGCAGGCGACATTCAAATAGATCCGAATGAAAGCAACTTTTTGCGCTTTCAAAAAAGAGTTACGGGAGGGCTTATAGAAACCTCCTTTCCGATGGCAAAAGGCAAGGGAAAAGCCCTTGTTTCTGCCGCCTTAGCGCGGGGAAGATTTCACAGAAATATCTTCTTCGGGCAAGAAGGAAACCAAGGGCCCTATAGATTGTCTGGCGCACAAAACGAAGCCTTCATCTTACTCATTTCTGGGTCCGAACGTGTGTATATAGATGGGGTGCAAATGGTTAGAGGAGCAGATGCCGACTATATCATTGACTATGCAACGGGTGAATTGACCTTTACTGCACTGCGTCCGATTACCAGAGAGCGAAGAATATCTGTGGAGTTTCAGTACACAGATCAGAATTATTTGCGCTCGGTTGTGTATACGGATCTAAGCTTCGAAAAAAAACAATGGAAAACGGCTATTTCTGTTTATAGCGAGCAAGATCATGCTTCTCAGCCCATACAGCAAGAGCTTTCTGATGAAGAGAAATTGCTTTTAAGTGCAGCTGGAGACAATTGGCGTGAGGTATTTATTTCTACTATTCGACCCGCTTCTGGCTTTGAAGGAGAGATTCGATATAGGTTAACGGATTCGTTGGGACTGGATTCGGTTTTGGTATATGCCCCTGCGGCGGATAGCAATTCATTTATCGCCAGCTTTATTGATGTGGGAATTGGAAAGGGCGACTACCGCATTGAGACGGCTCTTGCCAGTGGAAATGTCTACCAATGGATTCCACCCGTAAATGGAATAAAGCAGGGCCGATACGCCCCTGTACGACGTTTAAACGCCCCTTCTCAATTGCAAATTATCAGCAGCCGTCTTCAGAAAGGCACCGAAGAATCAGGCCAATTAGAGCTAGAATGGGCCGTGAGCAAGCAAGATGAAAATAGATTTTCTCAGCTCGACAAGGAAAACGATATTGGAAACGCCCTACAGGCTAGCTGGAAGAAAAAATCGGAAAAATGGACAAGCATTGGGAACTATCAGTTCACCCAAAAGAATTTTAAAACCGTTGAAAGAATTCAAAACATAGAGTTTGCGCGCGACTGGAATCTATCTCAACGAAGTGCAGAAAATCAACACTTGGCCAATCTTTCTTTAACAAAGAATTGGAATCCATCTAACAGCATTAATCTCAAAACCAGTGGACTTAGCGCAGGGGCAGATTATCTCGGATTTAGGCCAGAGCTCAATTTTAGATTGAAATCAGACAGCTGGTTTTTTAGAGGAATTGGAAGTGTTCTATATTCGAAAGACAGTTTAACAACTACTCAGTTTTACCGCCAAAAAAGTACTATTGGAAGAACTTATTCCAACTTCACAACTGGAATCCGAAGCGAAGGAGAACAGAATACCCGCGCGCTTCCAAATCAGATTTTACAAGAAAATGGATACCGCTTTTTTGAAGCAGAGTTATTCCAAGCCTATGGCGATTCAAGCGAGGCCCTCTTTACAGAGTTGGCCTATTTTCAGCGCTTCGACGACAGTGTTGCTATAGAATCATTGGGTAGATCTGCCAATGTACGCGGATTCAGAACGCGTCTTCTTGTTCAGCCAAAAGAGGCGCTTTTCTTCTCTGCTTACCTTCAGTTTCGCGATTTTGAATCCAAGCAAATAGGCGTAAAAAACAATCAATCTTTTACCTCTCGATGGCAATACCGCCAAAGCCTTTGGAAACGCTCAGTACAACTATCAAGCTATTATGAAACAGGTATATCGAATGAACCCTTGCGCTCTTTCAGCTTTATCAAAGTTCCAGACGGAACGGGAACTTATTTATGGATCGACTATAATGGAAACGGGCTACAAGAATTGAATGAGTTTGAAATAGCTGTGCTTCCTGGAGACGGACAATACATCCGCATTTTCACCCCCACTCAAGCATTTGTACGAGCAGGAAAAACTTCCATCACACAAACGGTTGGCTTTGAGCCTATCGCCCTAGCCAAACAAGGTGAAAAACCTTTTTGGGCTCGATGGAGTGTGCTTTGGAATTACAGCCTAGACAATGTAAATCGCTTTGAAGGGCTAAATCCCCTCAATCCGTTTTACAATCCTTCTGAAGACAGTCTGGCTCTGAGTAAGCGATCTAGCAACCGATTGAGCTTTTTCTTCAATAGAACCCAAGCTCTTTTTGGAGGAGATTACACAATAAAGCAACTGCAGGTAAATCAACTGTTGGTTTATGGTCCTGAATCAGCCCAGTCTCAATCACATAAACTCAGTTTGCGTTCAAGGCCCATGAATCAACTTACTCTTTTAGCTAGCATAGAAATTGGATACAATACCAATGATGTTCCTGGTTTTATAAATCGAAATTACGCCCTTGAAATTCAAGATTATGTATTGACTGCTGCATGGCAGTTCGGAGAAAAAATACGACTACAAAGCAGCAGTTCAATTGGTGAGAGGCGCAATTCTATTGGCTCTTTAGAACAGCTTTATCAGTTTGCTCAAGGCGGAGAATTGCTCTACTCTCTCTCAGGCACTAGCAACCTTACGGCAGGTTTAGATTATAAATCAAACCAATTTATAGGAGACCCTTTATCACCGGTTGGCTTTGAAATGCTTCAAGGCTTGCAAAACGGAGACAATTTTCTTTGGAAATTTTACTGGGAGAGAAATCTATTCGAATTTTTACAATTGAATATAAGGTACGACGGCCGAATTTCTCCTGGAAATCCGGCCGTCCACCTTGCTAGTATGCAAGTTAAAGCAGTATTCTAGTTCAGCTTTACCGTGCTTGTACCTAGCAGGTAATCTTCTGTATAGACCTCCGCTTTGTATTCTCCTTTGGTAAACTCTTCGCGAGAGATAAATAAGCAGGTCTCCACCGCTTCTCCTTCGTACCAAACAGCTTTTTTATTCGAATACAACATCGCCTTTCCGTTGCTGGTAAAAGTGTTTGAGGATGCACTGTCTGACAATGAAACCACCGTATTCTCAGGGGTAATCAATCGAACATATACAATTCTTTCTCCTTTTGGAGCAATAAGATTCTTGCCAAGAGTAAAGCAGACTTTAATCTCATCGGCCCTTCTTGCTTTAGATGTTTCGCTCTCCTTTCCAGAGTTCCAGCGCTTAATTCCAATAGACGAAATGCCCGATAATTGCAAAATTGAACCTTTTGCAACCTCCCCTTCTAATAATTGCTTAACCTGTCCCAATTGCGCGCTTTTTTGCTGCTCTTGTTGTAGATTCATTTCTACTGCCTCTTTTTCTACGACCAAGTTTTCAATATGCACAGACATAGAATCGAGACGGTTTACCAACTTCTTATTCTCCACTTTCAGCTTATATACTTCATTCTTATAGCGGTCTAATTTCTTCAAATCGCCAGATCTTAGGCTTTGAACACTGTCTATCATTGAACGCAAGCGTGCTCTTTCAATGTCCGCTATATTCATTAAGCTATCGTTGGCAAGTTCTAGATCATCATATTCAGCAACCAACTCCTCTAACTGAGCCGTCAATTGTTGCTTTTCAGAACTCAAATCGTCTACTTTTTCATTGCCTTGCATGAGAAAGTATCCCATAACTGCAATTATTGCCAGAAGGAAGACAACTAAAACCCATAATTTTGAGTTATTTTTGTCAGAATTATCTTTAGTCATTATTTATCGTATTTGTTCACAAATGTATACAGAATAGCATGTTAGTAAACGCCATTCAATCTCTTAACTCCATTTTATTTCCTTCAT
>CALCFH010000253.1 GCA_937900215.1 uncultured Cryomorphaceae bacterium | reverse complement strand
TTTACGCTGGTCAGAGCATTACTTGAAGGATTTATTTATTCCCAAACTATGGATTCGTACTTTTTTACAAAGAGTAAAAAATCAAATTGACACTAAAACAGCTTGGAATCGTTGTAACATCTTCATGAACAAAGAGCTCCATAGATTATACGATTTAGTGGACTATTTAAAAAAGGAGAACATTAAGTCTACCTTTTTCCTAGGCTTTGCGAACGGCCTCAATCTCTCCTATTCAAATGCACAAGCAAGGATATGGGGCAATTGGTTAATAGACAAAGGTTTTCATGTAGGAGTACATGGAATTTGCTTCGATTCGGCTGAAGGAATAAAAAAAGAATTCGATAAAGCCCAATCTTTACTTGAACACTCCAATTTCAAGGGCATTCGAATGCATTACCTCAGACACAACGAAAACAGCGCAAAATATTGGAAAGAGGCAGGATATGCCTTCGATAGCAGTGAATACAAAGTTGAAAATCCCTATCTCATTCTGCCTGATTTCTGGTCATTTCCTATAGGCGTAATGGACACTTATGCGGTAAGTGCCATTGAGCAAGATTTAGATAAAGCTAAAGCCTATACATTTGAAAGGCTAGCCTTGGCGAAAGAAAAAAAATTAGACTATTTCGTGATTAACTTTCACGATACCTACTTCGACTCAGATGCCTATGGACTGTATAAGGATTGGCTTGTTTGGATAATTGATTATCTAAAAGGAGAAGGATATCTATTCACCGACTTTCAAAGCGCATTGAAAGAGCTCAACTCAGCGCATTAATTCATACTAAGAGTTCAATACCCGAGCAAATTAGTTCGCTCCAATAGCGGGTTGAAATGCAATCCATCAACCTTCTTTTTATGAGACCTTTAAAGGGTACATCTTTCAAAAACCTAACAGTAAATTAAGTGACTCAAGTGAAAATAGAAGTCTTACCCATGACTTTCAATGACGTTGATGCAACCTCTACAGTACACCTCAAGGCATTTAAGGGATACATGAATGCTTCGCTGGGTAAAAATTATGTAAAACGATTTGTCTCTTGGTTTCTTGAAGATGACCGAGGTATTGCCATTGTAGCGAAATGCGATAATAAAACCATAGGATACCTTTTGGGAGCACAACTAGGATATGACTCTGATCTTAATAAGGCCTTATTAAAAACAGGAATTCGCGCTATCCTCACTCATCCCGGAATTCTAGTTCACCCACATTTTCTGAGAACCATTCGCCTTAGGATAAAATTGCTGTTGGGAAAGAATAAAAAAGCAACCAAGGACTTCAAGGAGCCCACAGGAAAAGGAGTTTCATTGGTTGGAATTGCTTCCGATCCTACTTCTGGAGTAAAAGGAACGGGCAAGGCGCTGATTCAAGCCTTTACAGAAACGGCAATAGTACAGAAATACAATTTCATGAGACTTTCGGTATATGAAGAAAATACAGTTGCAAGAGGACTTTATGAAGC
>CALCFH010000252.1 GCA_937900215.1 uncultured Cryomorphaceae bacterium | reverse complement strand
GTATTACCTTATCTACCAAAGAATAGGTTTATTCTCCCTGACCTAAGCTATATCCCTTCACTCCATCGAAGCTGTAGAGATTCTCTGTTTTTATAATTTGTAAACCGGCTTCAACCATTCTCTTTTGTAAATCTACCAGATCCATAGAATGGATTTCTTCTGAGGTTTTAAGGAAGCGGCAGCGCCAGTGGTCTGTGCAATAGGTTTCATCAAAGCCATTTGGAAACACCTTCAATCCTCTATTGCTAATCATCTGCAATTTGAAGTTCTCAGCAGCGAGGGCTTGCAGTTTGTTTCCCAACACATCTGGATTGCGCTCGTCTTGATCCCAATCTAAGAAGATATCCATCCCCTCTAAACGCTTTACTTCGTGCGGATAGGCACTTTCCTTGATTTTAATCGTGTGCTCGCCCTCAGTATGAGCCGGGGCAAGGGTTTCGGGCTTTCTTCCAAGGCGACTTACAATGGCCTCCGCAAAAGCTCGAGTGCCCACCCTTTCTTTGCTTTGCCCTATTTTAAAAATGTCTCCTGTGTGTATTCCATCTTCCAAAGTACACAGCCAAGCATTCTTAATAGTATCGGCCACTTCGGTTTTGCCCAATTGACCCAACATCATAATGGCGGCATTCAATAGGCCTGAAGGATTAGCCATATCTTTTCCAGCAATATCTGGCGCAGAGCCATGAATGGCCTCGTACATGGCTACTTTCTTTCCAATATTAGAAGATCCTCCCAATCCAACCGAACCGGCTACTTCTGCTGCGATATCTGAAATAATATCTCCGTACAAATTAAGAGTAACTACCACATCTAAGGTGGAAGGCCTGTTGGCAACAATAGCAGATCCTATATCGATAATTAAATGATCGGCTTTGATTTCGGGATACTCTAAAGCAATCTCGTTGAATATCCTGTGAAACAATCCATCGGCCTGTTTCATAATATTGTCTTTGGTCATGCAGGTTACCTTCTTGCGACCAAAAGCGCGAGCGTACTCAAAAGCGTAGCGAATAATTCTTTCGCAACCCGGTCTCGAGATCAATTTCAGAACTTGAACTACTTCTTGGGTTTGACGGTGCTCGATGCCAGCGTATAAATCTTCTTCGTTCTCGCGGATAATAACCATATCCATTCTACTGAAGTTCGAACGTACAAAAGGAGTGTAGGCCTGCACCGGACGAACATTGGCAAAAAGACCCAGCGTTTTGCGGATGGTTACGTTCATGCTCTTAAAGCCACCGCCTTGAGGGGTGGTGATGGGCGCTTTTAAGAAATTGCCGTTTTTTTGAATGATGGCCCAAGACTCGTCGGAGATTCCTGTCTTCGAACCACTGGCGTATACCTTTTCTCCAATTTGGATGGTATCGTATTCTAGATTGGCTCCGGCTTTATCTAAGATATAGAGAACCGCATCCATAATTTCAGGACCAATTCCGTCGCCATGGGCAATGGTTATGCGTGAGGGGGTGTGCATAATTGAATTTGTGTTTTGATCTGTGTTTTTCAATGCGTTTTTGTTCAATGTACAGGAGTGTCTGCGAGCTT
The DNA here is from genome assembly GCA_937900215.1 of uncultured Cryomorphaceae bacterium. Taxonomy (GTDB): domain Bacteria; phylum Bacteroidota; class Bacteroidia; order Flavobacteriales; family Schleiferiaceae; genus RFXV01. Next base: position 2,796 of record CALCFH010000252.1, on the reverse strand, counting down.
CTTTAAGATGGAAGCCGATTTCAGCATTCGAGAGCCGTACCATGAAAAGGCCTCGCCATCTACCAATGCAATGCGCTCTGTTTCGAGATGCATTTTCAATTCGTCTATGTGCTTTTGCTTGAAAGGGAAGGGCTCAGAAGAGAGAAAGAGTACTTCTGCTTCCAATGCTTTTATCTGATCTATACTGAGTATGGGATAACGCGATGCCTTTACAGCATTTTGATATCCGAAGTGCGTTAATACAGAATCGATATAGGTTCCGCTGCCAGCACACATATACGGATCCTTCCAGATGAGGTAGACGGCTCGCTGTGCTGGGGCGGTTAATGGACTGCTCTTCCAGGCACGCATGGTATGGTCTCGTAGATTTTGGGCTTCAGATATTTTACCAATCAATTCACCCAAATCGGTGAGGAGGTTGAAAGCCTGGACTAGGTTTGAAACCTCAGAAACCCAAACGGGGTAGTCCGATGCCAATTCTTCGAGCAAATCTTTGTCGTTCTCTTCTTTGTTGGCAATGATTAAATCGGGTTGCAAAGCACGGATGTCTTCCAACCGAAAATCCTTGGTTCCCCCCACGCGCTGCTTAGATTGAAACCATTCGTTTGGATGAATGCAAAAGCGTGTAATGCCCACAACCTCATCACGCAGGCCCAGATCGTAAAGCGTTTCAGTGATGCTGGGCACCAACGAAACAATTCGCTGGGGAGGCCAATGAATTTCTACGGCTCTATTGAGATGATCTGTAAAAAGCCTTTCAGCCATTAAGACATGGCGCTAATTAGGTCGTGGGGGGTAAGGATGTGATGTCTTCCGTCGGCAAATTCAACCAAGACAGCAGGATGCGCCCCTTGCCCGAGCAATTGCACCACTTCTTCTTTGGATGTTTTCGCAGATACTATTGGCAAGGCTTTCGACATTACCTCTTCGCAGCGTTTGTTTAAAATATCGGGAGACATATTCTTAATGAGTTGTGCATCGTCTATGGTTCCCACAATTTTGCCATCCTTGGTAACAGGCAGTTGAGAGATATCAAACTTTCTTAGTAGACTAATGGCGTTGGTTACGGGCTCTCCACTTCCAACCGTTAAAAGAGGCTTGCTCAAATGCTTCTTGGCCAAGTCGCCGGCGGTCTTGCCCAGTTGTGGTAGGAAACCACGATCGCGCATCCAATCGTCGTTGTATACTTTTCCAACATAGCGACTTCCGTGGTCGTGGAAAAGTACTACTACCACATCTTCAGGTTTCAGCAAATGTTTTAACTGTCTCAAGCCCTGAAAGGCCGAGCCACAAGAATAGCCCAAGAGCAATCCTTCTTTCAGTGCGAGCTCACGGGTGGTGAGCGCACCATCTCGGTCGGTTACTTTTTCAAAACGATCAATGAGTTCAAACTCTACGTTCTTGGGTAAAATGTCTTCTCCAATTCCTTCAGTGATGTATGAATAGATTTCATTCTCATCAAAGACTCCCGTTTCGTGGTATTTCTTAAAAACAGAACCGTAAGAGTCTATGCCCCAAATCTGAACATTTGGGTTCTTTTCTTTTAAATATTTGGCAACACCCGAGATGGTTCCTCCTGTTCCTACGCCCACCACAAAATGGGTGATTTTTCCATCGGTTTGATCCCAGATTTCAGGACCGGTAGATTCGTAATGGGCTTCGCGATTGCTGAGGTTATCATACTGATTGGGGAAGAAAGAATTGGGAATCTCCTTATTCAGTCTACGAGCCACTGAATAGTAGCTGTCTGGATGATCGGGAGCAACGCTGGTAGGGCAAACATAAATCTGCGCACCCATGGCTCTGAGAATATCCATTTTCTCTTTCGACTGCTTGTCGGAGAGAGTGCAGATAAGCTTGTAGCCTTTTACAATGGCGGCAAGGGCCAGGCCCATTCCGGTATTTCCAGAAGTACATTCTATGATGGTTCCTCCGGGTTTTAAACGTCCATCTTTTTCTGCATCTTCAACCATCTTGAGCGCCATTCTATCCTTTACACTATGACCCGGATTGAAGTATTCTACCTTGGCCAGTATGGTGCCCGGTATATCTTCGGCTATGGCGTTTAACCGAATCATAGGGGTATTTCCAATGGTATCTAATATAGAATCGCAAATCTTCATGGCAATCAAATTTGCCGCGAAGGTACTGTCAAAAACAGGGCTTAAAAAGTCCGAAGGGCTTCTGCGGGATCCATTTTACTAATTATTCGAACGGGAAGGTTCATACTCATAAATCCGATGAGCAGAATGGCGAGATTTAGGCCTAGCAGTATCCAGCTATTGAGGTAAATAGGCACTGAACTAACATAGTAAACCTCCGGATCGAGTTTAATCCAACCGAACTGCTGTTGCAGCAAACAGAGTCCTAAGCCAATGCTATTGCCCCAAAGGAGGCCCAACAGCAAAATGTGAATGGAACGATAGCGAAAAAGGGTGCGCAATTGTGAGTTCGTGGCGCCTAAGGCCTTTAATAATCCTATGGCTTTCTTTTTCTCCAGAATAATGGTAATCAGGGCGGTCATGGTATTCACTAATCCTACTATGATCATTATTAATAGAATGAAGTAGATGTTGACATTAAAAAGACCTACCCATTGGTAGATGTCTGGATAGCGTTCTTGGGCGGTATAGGTATCGGCATAAAGCGGAAGCTGGGCAATCCACCGATCGGTGAGCTCTTCTAGTTTCGCATCGGGTTTGAGGAAAACCTCTAGGTGGCCATACTCTCCGTCATTCCACTTTAAAATACGGGCTAAGTGTTTGTGATCGGCCAGTATATATTCTCGGTCGAAGG
>CALCFH010000251.1 GCA_937900215.1 uncultured Cryomorphaceae bacterium | reverse complement strand
TGAACCTCATTTGGCCTTGTTTTCTCCTCAAGATGATCCAATTTATTTTTATAAGTGCATTGGTATTTCTGCTAATTTTCTTTTATTGAATTCAGGATTTTTGGCATTGGAATTACATCCGCCTACCGCTTCAAAAGTGGAATCGTTTCTAGTTCAACAGGGTTTCGATGTTGAAGTAATAAAGGATTTAGCAGGAAGATCTCGTTTTATTTTAGGACAAAAAAGAGTATGACTACAGAAAATGGAAAGCTTGAAATAGAACAGCTTAGAAAAGAGGTGGAACGACATAACACCTTGTATTACAATAATACTAGTCCTGAAATTAGCGATAAGGAATTTGATGTATTACTGGATAAGTTGATTGAACTTGAAAAGCGCTTCCCTGAATTTTTTGATCCAAATTCTCCAAGCCAAAGAGTAGGAGGCTCGGTTTCCAAATCCTTTCAAACGGTATTTCATCAGCGCCCAATGCTGAGTTTAGGGAACACCTATTCAATAGAAGAATTGCTTGATTTCACCTCTAGGGTTGAAAAAAGTTTAGGTAGTTTCCCTGAGTTTGTCTGTGAATTAAAGTACGATGGTGCCGCCATTAGTCTATTATATAAAAACGGACAATTAGTAAAAGCCGTTACGCGCGGAGATGGGCTTAAAGGAGATGATATAACCGTTAATATCCGCACTATTCAGTCCATTCCACTCAAGTTGAATGGCAACAAGATTCCAGATTTTCTTGAGGTGAGAGGAGAGATCTTCATGCCAAGGGAGGGTTTTCAAAGAATGAATCAAGAAAGAGTAGAATTGGGCTTGGAAGCATTTGCTAATCCGCGTAACTCGGCTGCCGGATCATTAAAAATGCAGGATAGTGCCGAGGTGGCTAAAAGGCCACTCGATTGCTTCATTTATTCCGTACAAACCGATTTAGATTTTACCCACAGTCATTGGGAAAACCTTCTTTATTGTGAACAATTGGGATTTAAAGTGCCAAACAATACCATGAGAAGTCTTTGCAATGATGTGGAGCAACTGGAATCCTTCATACGCTATTGGGATGGTAAAAGAAATAGCCTTCCTTTTGATGTAGATGGTGTAGTAGTGAAGGTGAATGAAATTCAGCTTCAAGATGAATTGGGATCTACAGCCAAAGCACCGCGATGGGCTATAGCCTATAAGTTCGAAACAGAAAGGGCTGAAAGCACACTAGAATCTATTGAATATCAGGTTGGAAGAACAGGAGCAATTACCCCTGTTGCCAACTTATCGCCCGTTCAATTGGCCGGCACCACAGTCAAGCGGGCTTCCTTGCACAATGCAGATCAAATAAAGAAACTAGGACTACACTACCTCGACTCTGTATTTGTTGAAAAAGGAGGGGAGATTATCCCAAAAATAGTTGGAGTTAATCTGAAAAGGAGAAATCCAAATACCACTGAGGTTGAATACATTACGCATTGCCCAGTATGTGCTACAGAATTGATTCGGGAAGAAGGAGAGGCCCAACATTATTGTCCAAATAGTACGTTGTGTAGGCCTCAGATCCTGGGTCGTCTGGAGCATTATATCAGCCGCAAGGCGATGGATATTGAAGGTATAGGACCTGAAACGCTGGATCTCTTATTGTCTAATGGACTTATATCTACTGTTTCGGATTTATACACTTTAAAAGAAGCGGACTTATTAAAACTAGAGAGGGTTGGTCAAAAGTTGGCTGGAAATATTTTAGATGGGATAGAAAAGTCTAAAGGACAAGCTTTTGAAAAAGTTCTATTTGGCTTGGGAATTCGGTTTGTAGGGGAGACTGTATCGAAAAAATTAGCGCGTGCTTTTAAGTCAATGGACAATCTTATTTCCGCCGAGAAAGAGAGTTTATTGCTAGTAGATGAGATAGGTGACCGCATTGCAGATAGCCTCTTGCAATTTTTTAAGAACAGCGATAATCTCAGAATAATTGAGGAATTAAAAATTCATGGTCTTCAAATGAATGTGGAAGAACAGGAGGGAGCGAGCGAAGTCTTAAAAGGTTTATCTATTGTTGTTTCAGGAAGTTTTGAGCAATTCAGTAGAGATTCCATTAAGTCTGAAATTGAAAAACATGGAGGAAAAGTTTCATCTTCCGTTTCTTCAAAAACCAGTTTTATCATTGCGGGCTCTGATATGGGTCCGGCCAAAAGAAAAAAGGCAGAAAACCTTAATGTAGAGATAATTACAGAAGAAGATTTTATTAAAATGATTGGCTAAACTCGAATTTCTTTTGATTCACATGATCTAAAGCCAATGTGGTTATCTTTCTTTTCAACAATAATTTTACCTAGGTTTATCCCGCCCCAGCCAGTTTGAACCACAAGTGTTTCTTTTCCATCCAGATGACGGATTAGATGACCATTTTCTAGAAAACTATGAGTATGTCCGCCAATAATGATATTAATTTCCGGGCACTTCTCAGCAAGAAGAAGGTCTGAGATTTTTGCGTTTTTGTACTTATATCCCAAGTGAGAGAGACAAACAATAAGATTGCATCCCTTTCTTTTTAATTGTTTAATCTGTTCTTGTGCTACTTCAACTGGATCTAGATATTCAGTCTCCTTGAATTGAATTTTCTGCACCAATCCATCCAACTCAATTCCCAATCCAAAAACGCCTACTTTCCATTGTCCTTTTTTAAAGATTTCGTTTTCGACGGTTCGACCTTCAAGGATTGTATTTTTAAAGAGATAGTTGGAAGTAATAAAAGGAAAGCGGGCGTGCTTCAACTGCTTTTCAAATCCATCTAATCCTGCATCAAAATCGTGATTGCCCATGGTTGCCGCATCGTATTTCATCTCCGACATCAGTTTAATTTCAATTTCTCCCTTAAAATAGTTGAAATAGGGGGTGCCTTGAAAAATATCACCCGCATCAAACAAGAGCAGATTCTGCTCGCTTTTTCGCATTAACTCTATCATAGCCATTCTACCCAAAACTCCGCCCATGTTTGGATATTTTGAATCGGTGGCTGGAAACGGATCGATTCGACTATGGGTATCGTTGGTATGGAGAATACAGAGGTTCGTATTCTGCGAGCTCGAAACCAAATCGATAGGCATAAAACTCGCAGCGCTGGCAAGTGCTCCGTATTTCAGAAAATCTCTTCTATTCAATGACATAGGTTCTTGAATCTATTGTTGGAAAATGTGCGGGAAATGCTTTTAGATAGGCAATCATTGCATCGCGAATTAGAATCGTAGAGGTTGTTCTTGGCTTTCCCTCGAAAAAAGCCATATAATCTCCACCATCTGCCAAATAGTTTATGGTAACTACTTTGACACTCTTTTTTGCCTTATTTAATTGAGCCTCCAATTCTATTGAGACCAATTGGTCCCCTTTATAACCTAAGCGCAGTCCTTTCTGAGGTTGCACAGTACCAAAGAGGTAGGTTTTCATTTCTCTATAACCGTCTTCTTCCAACTCAACCTCTACCAGATAATTTTCAAAGGGAAGCAACTCAAAAATGTCGCGAACAGAAACACTTCCGGAATCTATATCTCTTCTAAAACCACCCTTATTTAAAATGCAAATGTCTGACTCCCAATTAAGTGAATCTTTGCTATACCACATAACTGCATCTGTCACCCAGTTCCAGAGTCTTTTTTGGTAAAGGCTATCCATTTCATTTCCTCTACGCATAGTTTTAGGATTTACAAAAAGAAGCTCATTCATTTGTTTGCCTAATGAATCTCTATAAAATTGTGTGAGAATTTGAAATTCTTTAGTCATTGAATCATTTGCAAGACTTTCAATACCAATTAGTTTGGATGTATTTAATGTTTCAATCGACATCCTTCTAGAAGCACAAGAAAAAAGTAATAAACAATTAAGTGAATAAAATAATAGTCTCATTTCTAGTTGATTAATTGAATTCGGTGAACGAGTAAAGAATCTCAATGCAAATTTGGGTAAATTTGGAAGAGATCAGAATTCAATTTATGCTTCAAGAGTCGATTGCACGATTTTTACTTCAGAGAAAAAAGCCATCCACTAGTTCTAAAGGCTATGGAGGCTGGAAATCAGTGCGTACAATTTTGATAGTTGGAATTTTAGACGATAATTGGAACATTAAGTCTTGGGAGGCATTGTATGCCTTACTCAATTCAAAAGAGAAGAAGGTAGAAGTTCTTCTATTTGATCCTAAATTGGAAGATAATACGGCTCATCATCCCACTTTTAAAATATTTGGAAAGAAGGCTTTAAATCTATTTGGACAACCCAAAGGAGATTGGATTCGTCCGTATCTGTCGGCAGAGTACAATATTCTATTCTGTTTAGCGGAGCAACCAAATTTAACTATTCAGTACATCTGTTCTAGAATAATTGCAGATTGCCGAGTGGGTACTTTTGATGATTCTTATAGTTTATTCGATTTGGTTTTATTCCGGCCAGAAAGTATGAAGCCTATGAACTATGGTTCAGAGATGTTGCGATATTTGCAGCAAATCAATGCGGCTTGAAAAACTTAAAAAACTGGGGAACTGGCGTAGCCTTAGTAACTCCATTTACCTCCTCAGGGACAGTAGATAAAGAAGGTCTGTTTAAACTTGTAGAACATTGTACTCAAGGCGGGGTGGACTTCTTAGTTGCAATGGGAACTACGGCTGAGTCTGCCACTTTAAGCAAATCTGAGAAAGAAGAAGTGGTTGGATGGATTATAGAGGCCAATACAGCGAAACTCCCGATAGTTTTGGGGCTAGGGGGAAATAATACAGCTGCGGTTATTGAAGAGTTGTCCAATTTGAATTCAGAGCCTTTTGCAGCTATTTTAAGTGTGGCACCATATTACAATAAGCCCAGTCAGGAGGGTATATTCCAGCATTTTAAAGCCATAATTGATCATAGTCCTCTTCCTGTTATTCTATACAATGTTCCTGGAAGAACGGTTTCCAATATTTCTGCAGAAACCTGCCTGCGGTTGGCCCATTATTCTAAAAAAGTCATTGCGGTAAAAGAGGCATCAGGAAATGTAACTCAAATATCACGAATTTTAAACGGTAAACCAGCTCATTTTGAGGTGCTTTCGGGAGATGACAACCTTACTTTTCCAATGCTTTGTATGGGTGCTCAAGGTGTCATTTCGGTAAGTGGACAATTGGCTTGCAAGGCTTTTTCAAGTATGGTTGAAAAAACCAGAATGGGACATATTGAGGAGGCACGGAGTATTCATTTTCGACTATTTGAACTAACGGAGCTCTTATTTGCTGAGGGAAACCCTGCTGGTGTTAAGTCTGGGTTAAGTCATTTAGGAATACTTAATTCTGGCGTTCGTCTGCCTTTAGTTGAAGCTACTGACTCACTATCTGCCCAATTGGTAGCGGCTATGCGATCTGCCAATTTGATGTAAAAATTCAATCTGAAATGGGATCAAGC
>CALCFH010000250.1 GCA_937900215.1 uncultured Cryomorphaceae bacterium | reverse complement strand
CTATTCGGTTGTTTTACTTGATGAAATAGAAAAGGCACATCCAGATGTTTTTAACATTTTGCTACAAGCCTTGGATGACGGAATGATGACTGATTCTTTGGGAAGGAAAATCGACTTCAAGAATACAATTATCATCATGACCTCGAACATTGGCTCAAGACAGCTAAAAGATTTTGGCTCTGGGGTTGGTTTTGGAACAACGGCAAGGGTAGATCAGGTAGACGATCATACCAAGGGTGTTATTGAAAATGCCCTTAAAAAGACCTTTGCGCCTGAATTTTTGAATCGTATTGACGATGTGATAATGTTCAATTCTTTGAGCAAGGATGATATTGTACAAATTATTGATATCGAGATTGAAAAACTTCTAAAAAGGATTAAAGCACTGGGCTACAATCTTTCTATAGGTTTGGAAGCTAAATTATTTTTAGTAGAAAAAGGCTACGATGACAAATTTGGGGCGAGACCTCTAGCTAGAGCCATCCAAAAATTTGTTGAAGATCCATTGGCTGATTATATAATCCATTCAAAAATTGAATCAGGAGATTTAATTGAAATTAACTTGAACGAGGCGAAAGATGCGCTTGTGCTTGAGGTAATTCATGAGGAAGATCCTGCCGAAGCTAAGAACGAAGACTAATTAGTACCATTACTGAATATTCTACAATAGCCTCTGAAAATGAGGCTATTTTTAAAGATAGAGGCAGTAAATTTATTGCAAGAGCTTTTGCAGTGGAATCTTTTGATGAAGCCAAAGCTTTTTTATTAAAAGCCAGGGAAGAAAATCATCAAGCAAGGCATTTCTGTTATGGATACATTTCCCCTCCACCCGATAATGAGGTTCGATTTTCAGACGATGGGGAGCCGGCGCATACAGCAGGAACTCCTATTATTCATGCTATTCAATCTTCTGATTTACAGGGAGTCTTTGTGGTTGTAATTCGTTATTTCGGCGGAACTAAACTCGGAAGAACTGGGCTTATAAATGCGTATAAATCAGCGGCTATTCTTGCTCTGCAAGACGTAGGCAGAACTACAATTATTCCTACTTCAATCTTAAAGCTCGAGTTTCCCTACAGCAGAATGCAAGAGATTCAAACTCATTTAAACCGCACGGGCATTAAGCCAATTGAAGTTGAAATGATGACAAAGGTTAAGATGAAGCTCAAAGTGGAACTGTGCGAAATTCGCAATTGGGAAGATTATTTGCAAACCATGCCAGAGGTTATCTTTGAAGTCTATAATTAACTTGTATAGTATGAGAGCAAGTCTTTTAACGGCAATACTACTTCCACTTTCTTTTTCCCTATTTGGGCAAAAAATGAGTAATAGCAATGCCTCCAACAATCAATCAATTGATTTAGTTAAAACAAGTAGAAATACATCCCTTCCATTTTACGACGGTAGGTTTTCGAACTTAAAAACTTCGTTGGAAAACCATTTGAACGTTCAAGGTGAGTTTTCTCTAGAACTCAAATATCAAAAATCAAGCTTGGGCGGAGAACACTTTTTATACGAGCAGATTTTAGATGGAAACCTAATTTACAGGGGTGACATAAAAGTTAACTTAGATAAGAATGGAAGGATGGTGTCTTGGTATAGATTCCCAATTAATTACTCAATTTCTTCCACCAATCCAATCGTTACTTTTTCGAGCCTAGAGATAATTAATGGTATGAGTCCCAGCAATCAAAAAGAGATCTGGTTTCCTACTGAAAACGGACTTTTGGCCGCTACATTAAAAGAATACCATTCTGATGGGTCCGCCATGCACTTAGAAGTGATCGAAAAAGCAAATACTGACCAAATCATTTATTGGAGAGATTTAAATAGTTATTCTCATGCCGCTCTGATAG
>CALCFH010000249.1 GCA_937900215.1 uncultured Cryomorphaceae bacterium | reverse complement strand
GAAGACCATGAAAGTGTAGATTCTGAGATTAAAATATTTCAAAATGCACTGGAGTTTTCTACTAGAAAAGCAAGGGAGTTCATGATTCCTAGAACAGAAATTGTTTCTATAGATGAGGCAGAATCGATTGAAAAACTCAGAGGTGAATTTATTTCATCAGGATTAAGTAAGATCTTAATTCATAGAGAATCAGTAGATGAAATTCTTGGCTATGTGCATTCTTTCGAATTGTTTAAAAAGCCAAAAGATTTTCAAAGCATCTTAAGACCAATCTCTTTCATTCCTGAGAGCATGACCGCAAATGAAATTCTAAAGCTTTTGCTCAAAGAAAAGCGGAGCATAGCCGTAGTTTTAGATGAATTCGGTGGAACAAGCGGACTTGTTACGGTAGAAGATGTGGTAGAAGAACTTTTTGGAGAGATTGATGATGAACATGATACTGAAGAATTTACTGAGAAGGTACTCCCTGACGGCGAATTCTTGTTTTCAGGTCGTTTGGAATTGGATTATTTGAATGAAGAATATCGACTCGACTTACCGGAGTCTGACAACTACCATACTATAGGGGGCCTTGTCATGCATTTCTTAGGTAGCATACCTGAAAAAGGTGAGCGTTTTGAATATAGCGGTTGGCATTTTACTATTACCAAGGCGGCATCAACAAGAATTGAAGAATTGAAGATTAGAAAGATTGAAGACTAATTATAGAGTCTGAATTGCCTCTATAAGAGCTTTGGAGGCGAAGTCACAATCTTCAAAACTTAAATTCAAAGGAGGCGCAATGCGAAGGCTTCTATCGTTAAAAAGAAACCAATCGATGAGTATTCCTTTTTTATAAACTTGATTGATGACATTCATTACATTCTCGAAAGATCCTAAGTCAATAGAAAGCATTAATCCCTTTCCTGAAAGGCTATAACCAGCTTTGGCAAAGTGATCTCTAAATCGTAGTTCTAATTTGAGTACATGTTCAAGAAGATTCTCCTTGAGAATGATGTCTAAGGCGGCCTTTGAGGCTGCACAACTTACTGGATGGCCACCGAAGGTAGTTATATGACCTAGTACAGGAAGGCTCATTAAATTAGACATAATAGATTGAGCAGCTACAAATGCCCCCAAGGGCATGCCTCCACCCATTCCTTTAGCCATAACTAGAATATCTGGAATTACTTCCTCCGTTTGAAATGCAAAAAGGCATCCAGATCTCCCAAAACCAGATTGAATTTCATCGAAAATCAGTAGGGTGTTTGTTTCGTTGCACTTCTCCCGAATAGCTTGCAAAAATCCTGGCGAGGGGGTCACATAGCCCGCTTCGCCCTGTATTGGCTCAATTAATACGGCCGCATGATTTGAGCTAATCTTTTGAATGTCTTCAAAAGAATTGAAGTTGGCCTTTTCAAAACCAGGGACTAATGGCAAATATCCGTCGCTAAAGAAATTACCACCCATTGCACTCAAAGCACCATGCGTACTGCCATGATACGCATTTCTAAAACTCAATATTTCAAATCGGTTGGTATGGCGTTTTGCTAGTTTTATTGCGCCTTCAATGGCTTCGCTTCCGGAGTTTACGAAATATACCGACTCAAAGGGAGCTCCAAGTTGATCTATAAGTGCTTTGGCTAGAAGTGTTTGTGGAGCTTGAATATGTTCTCCATACACCATGGTATGCAAGAATTTTTCTGCTTGTTCCTGTATGGCCTTTATGATTGCAGGTTGTCCATGACCTAGGTTGGAAACAGATATTCCTGAGATTAAATCTAAATACGCTTTGTTATCAGAATCGTATAAATAGCTTCCTTTTGCATAGGCCACATCCAAAGCCATAGGCGATGGAGAAGTTTGAGCTATGTGTCTGTAGAAAAGAGATGTATGTTTTGATTGACTATTTTCTTCCATCCAATTCTCTTTGCTCTTCAGTGTGCATACGTTTCTTTCCTGAGCGTATATGTTGCATTACTTTTCTTTGGAATTCTAATTCTACTGCGTAAAGCTTTGCTACTTTATACAAGGGTAAGATAGCTACAAACTTTTTGTGAAATTTTTCACGAAGCTCGGTTATACTTCGCTCTGCTTTGAAGCCCTTTTGAATAAGCGCTTGAATTTCATCTTCTGAAGCATCTGAAGATAAAGTGTATAGTTTCTTCAATGATTCAATTCGTTCTTCATTCAATTGACTCATTTGCTTATCGTATTCATTGAATACAGGCCAGAACTTCTCGGCTTCTTGACTTGTGAGTTCTAGTTCTTGAGTTATAAATCCAACTTTTAAACTTTTAATTTTGTCTGGATTTCTTCCTTCTTGCGCTGTAAGTGAAAAACTAAGCAAGGCTAGAAATAGGGGGAGAAAGGATCTTTTCATTGTAAATATTCTACTGGAATTTTAGTTTTAATTAAAT
>CALCFH010000248.1 GCA_937900215.1 uncultured Cryomorphaceae bacterium | reverse complement strand
AACTTAACTTTAAACTCATTTAAAATGCAAACCGCAAACCGCAAACCGCAAACCGTAAAGAGTGCCATTCACTATTTGTTTCGGTTCTCTCTTTTCTCCATTATAGGTTTGAGTCTTTCCTGTAGTAAAGATCTAAGCCACCCTGTAGATCCCATTCTTAGAACTACGGTTGATAAATTTGAAGATTTTAATCCTGAATATTCAGAAATTCGCACTAGAGTGGAAAGCTTCAAAGAACAGTCAAGAACACTTCTTGAGAATAGTTTCAAATCCACAGAATTCAATGGAGAAGATGTACCAATTGCAGAGGCGTTATGGACTCTTGAAGCTGCGATTAATGAGTATTATCATTTTCCCGTTTCGGAGTTTAGTTCAGAACTGTTAGATACACTGCATTTTAATGTTATGAATGTGCCCAATCCGTCCAGTTCTCATTTTGATTCTATTTTAGTTTCGGGTGCGGATCTATCTAGTATGTACTTCTCCTTAATTTCACAAATAGATGGCTTACTGCGCATAAATGCCGAACTGATGTTTAGCGATATAAAATACGTAGCCCATAATACCAGCTCTACCCAGTTTTCTATAGTACTGTTTACGGGTTATTCAGGCACATTTTCCTTAACACCCGATGCAGTGAATGCTACAGACAACTGGAAGGCAGGAAATGGGCTAGGTAAATGCAATGGAACCCAAATAGGGAGAGATGCTGCCGATAGGCTAAGTCAGATTGCCAACTGGAACATCAAGTATGGCTTCGTACAGAATTATTATGGTACGTATTGGAATAATCAGCCAGCCTACTTTACGGGTGTTGTTACAAAATGGGAGGGAACCGATTATGCCTATACTCTTTCAGATAAACTACTTGGACGAAATAATGATGTAGCTGGAGCTATTCAAGGATTGTGTGGACTCACCAAACCCGTTGATTTCTGTGTTGTTCATGACGATATGGATCTATATTACTCTGAAATCATGACGATAATCGGCCAAGCACAACCTACAAGTCCTTTCTTAGATGCCATTTACGTTAAGATTATAGATGATGCCTACTATTGTCCATTAGCACCACAACCTGTTGAGGTATCACATAGGAGCTTATATATTCAATATGGCATTCCGGTATTCATTGAGTAAAAATTTCAAGAATAAAATCATGAAGCATTGTAAATACATTCTATGTCTCTACTTGTGTCTTTTGTTTGGAGAGGTGTGGGGTCAAACAACTTGGAACCTCAGGTATGACTCAAACGGAAACGCGCCTTACCCATTTCAAACCCTTCAACCCATTGAATGGAACAACCATTACTTTATTTTTCATAGAGGTGTTTCGACTGGTACACAACTTGTCGATGGCCGTATAAAAAAGATATCTCCTACGGGCTCTCTTATTCATGAGTTGGTTGTAGACTCGATAGGGTTGTTAACCAGTAAGGATATAATTGGATTAGCCATAATAATGGACACAGTTGCCTCAGTACCTCGACTAAACTTACTAGCGAGCATTTTGCAAAATGGTCAAGAAGTTATCTATCGAATAGGCTTTGATTATGGATTGAATATTATTTCAACAGACTCTATTGTTTGCAACCAATGCGTTAATATTTCAAACCTCTATTTTGGTGATATTGTTAAAGTAAATCCTGAAACCTATCTCATTGTTGGACAGCGCCCATTGGTTCAATTTAGTCTTGCCAAAATCAATTTCTCTACAGGGGAAGTAAAAGAGTATTTAGAAACAAATGGAGATCTCTACTTAGCCATTTCTCCCTTTAAATTCGATTTGAATGACACAACCTATTATGGGCTTACTGACTACTATCCAAAGATTCTCCGATTTTTCGATGAAGATTTAAATCCTGTTTCAAGGCTGAATGAGCGGTTTCAAGCGCTCGGTGGAGGGATTGCCAACAGCCCTTGTCAATCCAAGGCTCTTTCATCCTATCGGATTCTTCAATCATCCATCTTCATGGGATTTAGTTTTTCCGACACAATACGAGTTGGCTTGTTACTTCAAGACCGTTTTGGAAATGATTTGGATAGCTTTTCCATTCCTTCTGTGCAAGGCTCCTGGTTTGAATTTGGCTTAATGGATTACTTAGATACAAATGCTATATTTATTGGAGCGAGCCAAAAAACAGGCTTTAAGCCCCCTATTTTTGAAAACGCACACATAGAAGTTCATAAAGTTGGATTAAACAGACAAAAGCATTGGTCTGTTTCTCTTGGCAGGAGGCCAGGTTATGAGATTCTTCAAATAAAAGCCACTACGGATGGAGGGGTTCTAGTGTATACTCGCTATTTCGATCAGGGAGTTTGGTTTCATGAACTGAGGAAACTCGACGGTCAAGGAAATTTTCTATCTCAATCGGAATTTCCATTGCAAAAGGCTTTTT